>CAJLLH010000212.1 GCA_905207385.1 uncultured Eubacteriales bacterium | reverse complement strand
CCGCCGTTATTTCTGCCATGCACGCGGCTGTGGACGAAATGTCCGCAAAGGAAACTTTCCGCGGCTACGGTCCCGAACAGGGCTATGACTTTTTAAAGGACGCGATAGCGGGCTACTATGCAGAGCGCGGAGTACAGCTCGCCTCAGACGAAATTTTTATTTCCGACGGCGCAAAGTCAGACCTCGGCAACATTCTCGACCTGTTTTCCGAAGATAACACCGTGCTCGTCCCCGACCCCGTGTATCCCGTATACGTGGATACCAACGTTATGGCGGGCAGAAAAATCATATACATGAACGCCACGGCGGAAAACGGCTTTCTGCCCATGCCCGATTATTCGGTGGATGCGGATATAATTTATCTTTGCTCGCCCAATAACCCCACGGGCGCGGCGTATACAAAGGCTCAGCTTGAAAAGTGGGTGGAGTACGCCAACAAAAAGGGCGCGGTGATTTTATACGACGCCGCTTATGAATGCTTCATCTCCGACGAAAATCTTGCAAGGTCAATATATCAGGTGGAGGGGGCAAAGACCTGCGCCATAGAGTTCTGCTCGTTCTCCAAAATGGCGGGCTTTACCGGCACGCGCTGCGGTTATACCGTAGTTCCCGAAGCGCTTGAAAAAGGTTCGCTTTCACCCAATAAAATGTGGTTGCGCCGCCAGACTACAAAATTCAACGGCGTGCCCTACATCGTTCAGCGCGGCGCGGCGGCTGTATTCACCAAAGATGGTCGCAGCCAGATTGAGCAGAACTTAAACTATTACAAAAACAATGCAAAAATCATAGCCGAAGGGCTTAAAAAGCTCGGCATCTGGTTCACCGGCGGCGAAAATTCGCCCTATATCTGGCTCAAGTGCCCCCGCGGAATGAGTAGCTGGGAATTCTTCGACTATCTGCTTGAAAATGCTCAGGTTGTGGGAACGCCCGGCGCTGGCTTCGGCGTAAACGGCGAAGGTTACTTCCGCCTGACCGCTTTCGGCAGCGAAGAGGTAACCAGGGAAGCCGTAGAGCGCATAAGCGCCCTTCTTTCAAAGTAAAATTCTGCTGTTGTATCTTATGCAGAGAGTTGCGGGCGACGCCCGCGCCGAACATTGCGGGCGTCGCCCGCTTCAAGGTTAAAGCATTATGGAAAAACGAAGGTTTGAAAGGGGCGCAGGTGTGCTGTGCCATATATCTTCCCTGCCCAACAAGTACGGCATAGGCTCGCTGGGCAAAGAAGCTTACGATTTTGTCGATTTTCTTGAAAAAAGCAAGGTGAAATACTGGCAGATACTGCCGCTAGTGCAGACGGGTTACGGCGATTCGCCTTATCAGTCGGTATGCTGCAATTCGGGCAACCCTTATTTTATAGACCTCGAGCGGCTTTACCGTCAGGGTCTGCTCGACGAAGAAGAACTCAAATCCGCCGAAATGCCCGCGGGCAAGGTGGATTACGGTCAGCTTTACATACAGCGCTACGCAATACTCAGAAGGGCGTACGCACGTTTCAATATCCGCGGAAAACAGTTCGAAGAATTCGTTAAAAGCGGTCAGTTTGACGATTACGCCCTGTTTATGTCGCTCAAAACGTTGTATGGAGGCACGTTCAGAGATTGGCCCGACGCTTACAAATTCAAGGAAGAACTTGCAATTTCCGAATTCCGCGAAAGCGCATACAAAAAGGAATACTGCTTCTGGCAGTTTTTGCAGTTTACATTTTTCAGCCAGTGGGCGGAACTTAAAAAGTACGCTAATTCCAAGGGCATAAAGCTCATCGGCGATATACCGCTTTACGTCGCAGAAGATTCTTCCGACGTGTGGGCGCACCCTTCGATGTTCCTTCTGGACGAAGACCTCAACCCCACCGAAGTTGCGGGCGTTCCTCCCGATTATTTTTCGGCTACGGGTCAGCTTTGGGGCAACCCGCTTTACGACTGGGACGCCGCCGAAAAAAGCGGTTTCAAATGGTGGACGGAGCGCATAGAGCGCGCATACAAGCTTTACGATATTCTTCGCTTTGACCATTTCCGCGGGTTCGACAGATTTTACGCTATTCCTGCAGGAGCGCCTACGGCAGAAGTCGGCGAGTGGAGGCAGGGCCCGGGGCTGAAGCTTTTCAAAGCTGTGGAGCGCGCGGCCGGACACCTTAACGTGATAGCCGAAGACCTCGGCGTTATAGACGACGGCGTAGTCGCTCTGCGCGAAAATACAGGTTTCCCCGGAATGAAGATTATGCTTTTCGCGTTCGACGGAAACAGCGAAAACGAATATCTTCCGCAGAACATAAAGCCCAATACCGTAACGTATACAGGCACGCATGACAACGATACCGCCCTCGGATTTTTAGAGGGGATGGACGAGGCGCAGTTTAACTCGTTCAAAAAGCAGCTTCGCGCCGCGCTCAGATGGGAGGGCGTAAGTTACCCTATGGTATCGCGCAAAGACGCCGTCCGCGCGATTGTAAGGTGTGCTTTAGGTACTGCTTCTGATATGTGCATAATACCCGTGCAGGATATACTCGGTCTCGACAACTCCGCGCGCATGAACGTGCCTTCCAACCCTTCGGGCAACTGGCAGTTCAGACTTGCCGAAATACCCTCAAGGCAGACTGCCGCGTGGCTTCGCAATGCCATAAAGCTGAGCGGCAGAGCGCAGTAAATTAAGTTATTGCACAGCTTTAGCTGATAAATAAAAAAAGCATGCCGCCGCGCAAAAGTTTTGCGCGGCGGC
>CAJLLH010000211.1 GCA_905207385.1 uncultured Eubacteriales bacterium | reverse complement strand
AGGCGCAGAGCTTGAAGAGGGCGACGAGCTTGTTCAGAAACTTGGCGAAGAAAGTATGGTTCTTCTTAAAAACGAAAATGATTTTCTTCCCCTCGATAAAAGCGTAAAAGTAAACCTTTTCGGCTGGGCTGCCACCGATCAGGGCTTTCTGCTTGTCGGCGGCGGCTCGGGCGGTACTGTTATTGCCGCGGAAAATAAGGTTACGCTTACTTCGGCGTTCAAAAAAGAGGGGCTGGAGTATAACGAAGACCTTCTGAAAGCTTACAGCGCGGTAAGCTCTGCAGACGCGGACGTAAACAGCAATTCGCCCGATTCAATAGCCGCGCTCGCTAACCCAGACGCATCTTTCTATACATCGGAAAGAATGAATAAGGCAAAACAGTATTCGGATACGGCTATAGTCGTTTTAAGCCGCTTTTCGGGCGAAAACGCAAGCCAGACCGAGCTTATAGACATAGGTTCTTATACCAACGGCACTTTCCTGGAGCTCACCGCTAACGAAAAGGCTATGTTTGACGCCCTCGAAGCAAACGACTTCAATGTGGTTGTGCTTTTTAATACGACCAATAATATGGAAATGGGCTTCCTTGAAGATTACGGCTGCATAAAAGCTGCGCTTTACGCGGGACTTCCCGGTCAGTCGGGCGCACTGGCAATTCCACGAATTCTTTGCGGCGAAGTCAATCCCTCGGGCAGAACGGCGGACACGCTAGCATACGATTATCAGACCAATAACCCCTCGTACGTTAACGGCAGATACGTAAACAGCAGCATGGTTTATCAGGAAGGCATTTACGTAGGCTACAAGTGGTATGAAACCGCAGACGAAGAAGGCTTCTTCGGCAATGTTACAAACAATTACGGTACGGGCTACGACGCGGTCGTTCAGTATCCTTTCGGTTACGGGCTTTCGTACACCGATTTTGAATGGGAGGCAGAGCCGTCCTGGTCGTCTGCGGACGATATGTCTGCCGAAGAAGAATATACCGTTGAAGTTACCGTATACAACAAAGGCGGCGTCGCGGGTCAGGACGTTGTTCAGCTTTACTATACGCCGCCTTATACCGAAGGCGGCATTGAAATGGCTTATGTAAACCTCCTCGCTTTTGCCAAGACGGATATAATTCAGCCTGGCGGGAGCGATACCGTAACGCTTACTTTCAGCGCGTACGACCTCGCATCATACGACTATGACGACGCAAACAAAAACGGTTTCTCGGGTTACGAGGTTGTTGACGGCGACTACGAAATAAAGCTTATGAATAATTCGCATGCGCCTGCGACAATGGCGGAAAACGGAGAAAGTTCATATATCCTTTATTCCCCCGGCTTGAAGTTTGCAAACGACCCTGATACCAATGCCGAAGTCGGTAACCTGTTCAGCGGCGATACTGCTTATGCGGGAACGCCGATTGACGGTTCTACCGTTATAGCGGGCGGCGTTGATTACCTTTCCAGAGCCGACGGTTTTGCAAACTATCCCAAAACTGCCGCGGGTTCGCCAAACAGTACGGTAAACCAGACGGGCACTTGCGAATACGACGGCTACGATAACGCCGATGTTTCAGATATACAGTACGGGGTCGATTCGGGGCTGTACCTTGTAGTCGTGGAAAATGAAGACGGCTCTACACAGCGCGCTACGCTTGCTCAGCTTGAAGGCACGGATTCGGGAAATGCCACGCTTGTTATAAATAAAGAGCTTATGGAAACGCTTTCCGATTACGAGGCGGAAGAGTGGGACGCCGTTCTCGACCAGCTTTCCGAGCAGGAGATTAAAGACCTGATAGGCAGGGGAGGTTTTAAAAACGTTGCCGTTTACAGTGTGGGCAAACCTCTTTGCACAGACCGCGACGGGCCTGCGGGCTTTAATATGGGCGTTACCAACCCCAACACCGAAACAAAGTGGACGGGCTTCCCCACAGAATCGCTCATAGGTTGCTGCTGGAACGCCGACCTTGCTTTCAGCATGGGCGTTGCTCAGGGTAAAGTTGCTTCGGCTACAGGGCTTCAGGGGTGGTATGCGCCAGGCGTAAACCTTCACAGGTCGGTGTATAACACGCGCAACTATGAATACTTCAGCGAAGATTCCGTTCTTACGGGCAGGCTTGCCGCCGCAATAGTAAAGGGCGCAAAGGAAAACAATCTTTATTGTTATGTAAAACACTTTGCTGTAAGCGAAGCGGGCGCAAACCCTAACGATAAAAACACCTGGCTTACCGAACAGACCCTTCGCGAAACCTATCTTAAGCCGTTTGAAATGTGCGTTAAAGACGGCGGGGCAAATGGCATGATGAGCGCGTTCAACCGAGTAGGCGCCGTGTGGGCGGGTTCAAACCACGCACTCCTTACCGACCTTCTGCGCGGCGAATGGGGCTTCCGCGGCACGGTTATAACCGACTGGTATCAGCCAAACTATATGGACTATACCCGCGGGCTTAAGGCGGGCAACAATCTCTGGCTGGACGGTACGTTTGACAGAGCCGCCGACATAAACCTTTCGGATGCGGGCACGGCATACAGCGCGCGTCAGGCGGTTAAAAATATTCTGTACACCTATGTTGTTACAACAACCGCGGTATCTGTAACGGCAATACCTCAGTCGGCGCTTTTCACTGCGCTGTGGGTGTTGCTCGACGTGGCTCTTGCAGTCGGTCTCGGAGTATGCATATTCTTTATTGTAAAACCTTCAGGAAAGAAGAACGGGTAATTTTTCGCGCAGCTTAAAAGTGTTGGCACGGGTACAAAATAGT
>CAJLLH010000210.1 GCA_905207385.1 uncultured Eubacteriales bacterium | reverse complement strand
CATGCGGTTGCCTTTCCAACCGCTCGGTGGAAGACATGCTCGACGGCGTGCGCGTTGAAAACGCCGAAGACAAAAAGAACCCTGCAGACTTCGCGCTCTGGAAGGCGGCAAAGCCCGGCGAAATAAGCTGGGATTCGCCCTGGGGCAAGGGCAGACCGGGCTGGCACATAGAGTGCTCGGCTATGAACCGCGCGGCGTTCGGCGACCAGATAGACATTCACGGCGGCGGCAGGGACCTTATTTTTCCCCATCACGAAAACGAAATCGCGCAGAGCGAAAGCCTTACGGGCAAGCGCTTTGCCAAGTACTGGACGCACAACGGTCTTATAAAGGTAAACGGACAGAAGATGTCCAAATCGCTCGGCAACAGCCTTCTGCTTGAAGACCTTCTTAAAAAGTACACCAACGAGGCGATTAAGTTTGCGCTCCTTCAAACCAACTACCGAAACGACATAAACATAACGGACAGCCTTTTCCCCGAAGCCGAAAGGCACCTGACCGAATTTTACAAAGTGCTCAAAGCTTCCGAAGACAAGTTCGGCAAAGGCACGGGCGGAAACGAAAAGATTGACGCCGCGTTCGATAAATGCATGGACGACGACTTCAACACCGCGCTCGCGCTTTCCGACCTGTTCGGCATATTCAAGGGCATTTCCGCAAAGATAGCCGCTGGCGACAAAACTGCCGCCGACGATTGCGCTCAGGTGGTAAAAACCTACTCTATATTAGGTCTGTTTAAAAAGAACCCCGCAGACTACCTCGCGGAAGTTGCGGCTAAAAACGCCGTGGAAATACCCGAAGAGGTAAAGGCGCTTGCGGAAGAACGCTGGAACGCCAAAAAGAGCAAAAACTGGGCGCGCGCAGACGAACTCCGCGCCGAGCTCGACAAACTCGGTTACGCCGTAAAAGACGGCAAAGACGGGTACGAAATAACAAAGAAATAAGTCCGTAAAGTCCGCGCCTTCTGCCTGCGGACGCCGCGGTTTTCAATTAAAATATAACAAGAGGTTTCATATATGAAAAAACTTACTTCCGAATCTCTGAGAGAAATGTATTTATCATTCTTCAGGTCAAAGGGACACGCCGTAATACCTTCGGCTTCGCTCATTCCCGAAAACGACCCCACGGTGCTCTTCACCACGGCGGGCATGCACCCGCTCGTGCCCTATCTTCTGGGCGAAAGACACCCCGCGGGCAACAGGCTTACCGACGTGCAGAAGTGCGTGCGCACGGGCGATATAGACGAAGTCGGCGACTCTTCGCACTGCACTTTCTTTGAAATGCTGGGCAACTGGTCGCTCGGCGACTATTTCAAACAGGAAATGATTCCCTGGTCGTTCGAGTTCCTCACTTCGCCCGAATACCTCGGTATTCCCGTGGATGATATCGCTGTTACCTGCTTTGCGGGCGACGCCGACTGCCCCAAGGACGAGGAGAGCGCAGAGCTGTGGAAGAAGTGCGGCATAAAGCCCGAACACATTTTCTTCCTTCCCAAGTCCGGCAACTGGTGGGGTCCCGCCGGCGTAACCGGTCCCTGCGGTCCCGATACCGAAATGCACATAATCCGCAATCACGAGGACGCGGACAAGCTTGGCGCGTACGACTTCGGCAAGGCGCAGAAGGGCACGTTCCTTGAAATCTGGAACGACGTTTTCATGCAGTACAACAAGACCGAAGACGGCAAGTACGAGCCTTTGAAGCAGCGCAACGTCGATACAGGCATGGGTCTTGAACGCACGCTGTGCATACTCAACGGCGTTGAAAGCGTTTACGAGACCGATATTTTTGAAAAAGCTATCGCAAAAATCGAAGAGCTTACCGGCATGAAGTACGGCGAAAGCGAAGAAGTAACCAAGGCGTTCAGGGTAGTTCTCGACCACGTCCGCACGGCAACTTTCATGCTCGGCGACGACCACGGCATAGTGCCCTCCAACACCGACCAGGGCTACATTCTCCGCCGCGTAATCCGTCGCGCGGTGCGCTACGGAAGAAACATCAATCTTCCCAAGGGCGCGCTCAACGAAGTTTCCAAAACCATAATAGAAAAGTATAAGGACATATATACCGAACTTGCGCGCAATGCCGCTCACATTGCCGAAGAGCTCAACAAGGAAGAGGACAAGTTCTCCGCAACCCTGAAGCAGGGCCTTAAGGAATTTGAAAAGGTAGCCGCATCTCTCCCCGAAGGCGGAGTAATAGGCGGCGCGGCTGCGTTCAGGCTTTACGATACCTACGGCTTCCCCGTTGAAATAACCATGGAAATGGCAAGGGAGAAGGGACTTGCCGTAGACGAAGAGGGCTATCGCGCGGCATACGCCGAGCATCAGGAAAAGTCGCGCGCAGGCAGCGAGCAGAAGTTCGCCTGCGGTCTTGCCGACCACAAGGAAGAAACCACAAAGCTGCACACGGCAACGCACCTTCTTCACGCGGCGTTGAAGCGCGTATGCGGCGAGGACGTAAACCAGAAGGGCAGCAACATCACCGAAGAGCGTCTGCGCTTCGACTTCAACTTCCCCCGCAAGCTCACCCCCGAAGAGGTCAAGGCGGTTGAAGACCTCGTCAACGGCGAAATAGCCAAGGACGAACCCGTAGTCATGAAGGAAATGACGCTTGAAGAGGCAAAGGAGCAGGGCTTTACCGGTCTTTTCGAAAGCAAGTACGGCGAAAAGGTAAAGACCTACGCCATAGGCGATTTTTCAAGGGAAATCTGCGGCGGACCTCACGTTGAGCGCACTGGCGTTTTGGGCACGTTCAAAATCGCCAAGCAGGAAA
>CAJLLH010000209.1 GCA_905207385.1 uncultured Eubacteriales bacterium | reverse complement strand
CTTAAAAAACGCTTGACAAACTTAATTTTATGTATTATAATATAATTATAACAATACTTACGGAAGCTTAACCCAGATGCTTAAAAAAGTATATAAACGCAGACTGTTATTCATTGAAGACGACGGCGCAGTTACAGAAAGTTTAGGAGAATACTTTAAAAAACAGCAGAACACTGTAATATGTGCAAACTCTGTTGAAGAAGCGGGCGAATATCTTGACGAGTATAAATTCGACGCAATAATTCTTGATATAATACTGCCCGACGGCAACGGAATAGACTTGCTTGAAAACAGAAAAAATCTGCCGCCGGTTATAATTCTGTCTACCCTCAGCGACGAATACAATATGCTTTCGGGGTTTCAGGCGGGCGCGGCAGATTACATAGTAAAACCTTGTTCGCCTGAGTTGCTTGAAGCAAGGCTTTCTTTAAGGCTTGCGCACGGCGAACTGGCTATTATAAAACTTTCGGGAATTACGCTTGACGTTTCGGAAAGGACGGTATTTTACGAAGATAAGCCCGTACAGCTTACCTCGAGCGAGTTTAATATTTTGTATTTTCTTATGAGCCACCCCGATGAATTTTACGACGCTTCGGAAATTTACAGCCGAGTATGGGACGCCCCGAGCCTTCAGACCACCACTGTCCGCTATCATATTTCCAACCTTCGCAGAAAAATTAAGGACATAACGCAGAAAAACCTTATAATTACCGAATTCGGCAAAGGTTACGCGTTTACGGTGCGGCATACATGAAAAACAGAATAGTTATCAATATCGCCGCATTTGTGCTTACGGCTGTAATCAGCGTGGCGATAAGCATTGTTTCCGCCCTGATTGCCGAAGGTTTTACCGAAAAGCTTAACACCATTTCTGTCGAGGGTACGGACGGGGCACAGATTGCAGCGTACAGCATAGAAGAGTTGCCGGGACTCAACGAGGTGCGCTACGTAAATTATACTGCGGACGAATTTTTGTCGCCCTTAAGCGAGATAAGCGGAGAGGTCATTGACCTTAATCAACACCCCTATTTTGAAGGAAAGGGTACGTTGCAGTTCGTTTTTAAGGGGCTCGATTCTTCCAACAACGATTTCAACGACAAAAGTCAGGCGCTTGCGCCCTATCTGCGCGGCGATAATGCCTGGCATTTTACTTTGTATCTGCCGGCAATGACGGGCGCGGTAAATATTTATGTAGGGACAAAATATGTTTGTTCGGCGGGGCAGATAAGCAATTATAATTTTACAGATTATTCCGACTACGGCGGTTACACAAAAGAACATATATCAAAAACAGAACCGTTTTACATAGACCTTTCGTTCAACACTTATTCAAGCGCAGAAAACGAAGGCATTACAGCCGAAGCCACCACCGTTACCATTCACTTCGAGGCTGCGGAAGGCAAAAGCGCGCATTTTACGGCTTTGCCCGTTGCAGGAGACGGCGAAAAAGTTGTATTTGCCGTTTCAACCGACAGGACGGCGCTTATTATAGCTTCCGTAGTCGCTTCGCTGATTACCGCGGTATTTTTGTTCGCCGCAATACTTAAACGCACGCTTAAATTTCTGCCGCCCACAATCGCAGTTGCGGGGATACTCGGATTTACATTTTTTACCCAGATTATGTATGCAAGCTGTTCGTTTGCTTACACGGCAAGGGTACTTACGGGTGCGTTTGCCGCGCTTATACCGTTTTCAGCCATATGCGGCACGCGCGAAAAAATTAAAAAATTCCCCGTATGGATACCGTTTGCGGCTTTTGCCGCCGCAAACTGCGTTATTGCAGCATTAGCACCGATTTTCGCCACGGCAATTTTCGGAATACTGAGCACCGTATTCAATAGCATAACCGCACTGATGACGATAGCGCTTGCGGGGCTGAAAGCCTTGAATGCAAAGTCAAAATGCGAACTTATCATACCCGTATTTTCTGCGGCATTCGTGATTACACATACCTTCTCGCGCGAGCGCACCTTTATTCTTGTTACTCCGCAGATATGGATGTGTGCGGCGATACTGCTTGTAACCATGGTCCTCGGCGTTGCACTGTTCGTGCATATAGAGAGGCGCAACCGATTCCTTACAACCAATTTAAAAGGCGAAGTGGAACGCCAGACCACGGAACTCAGGAATATGATAGACGACAGAGACAAGCTGCTGCGCTACTTATCCCACGACCTGAAAAAACCTGCGGTGCGCGCGAAGATGGTGCTTAATCACCTCAGGACAATGGAAAACGACAAAGAAAAACTTAAACTTATAGACGTTGCGGAATGCAAGATTAAAAGCATAGATACAGGGCTTGCCGATTTACAGCGTTACGCTAAGCAAAATTACGCTTCGGAACTGACTACCGAGGTAAACGCAGGCGAAATACTGCAATACGTGTACGCCTCGCTTAAGCCTGACTGCGACGCTCAGGGCGTTCACCTTTACGTAACGGACTGCGACATTAACGCATTTGCCAAGCGGAATATGCTTGTTTCGGTAATGACAAACCTTATTTTTAACGCGCTTGAGCACGCTAAGTGCCAGAACATAAAAATTTACGCGGAAAGCACGCTGAAATATTGCAGAATTTTTATAACTGACGACGGGAAAGGCCTTACAGACAAAGAAGAAGCGTTCAGACCGTACAGCACCGAAGCAGACGGAGGCGAAAACCTTGGTTTGGGGCTTTACTTGTGCAGACAACTTATGCAGGCGATGGGCGGCGACCTCGTTTACGAACGGCAGAACAAAAAAACTATGTTCATAGCATCCGTTCCGCTTGCTTCAGAAAAAGATATTTAAGCATTATGCAAACTGGCGGCGGCGTTGCCTTGGCAACGCCGCCG
>CAJLLH010000208.1 GCA_905207385.1 uncultured Eubacteriales bacterium | reverse complement strand
TATCGCGGGCGCGCGCCTCTTATTATTAAAAATAAAGAAAAAACGCAATATCTTTTAGCAAAAATTGCTATTGCTATTTTTCGCGTTATGTTTTAACATAATATTATAAAATCAAACATTTTATGGAGGAATAATGAGAAGGATAACCAACATCAACGCAGGCTGGAAATTCATAAAAGCCAACGTTGCGCCCGAAGAGGTTGAAAAGACCGAAGGGCTTGAAATTGATGTGCCTTACACCTGGAACGGCAAAGACGGTCAGGACGGCGGCGGCGACTATTACCGCGGCACCTGCGTATTTTTAAAGCACTTCCCCGCCCCTCAGCTTGAAAAGGACGGCAGACTGTATATAGAGTTCAAAGGAGTAAACTCCTCCTGCAAAGTACTTTTAAACGGCAAGGAAATCGCCTCGCACGACGGCGGTTATTCGACTTTCCGCGCAGACATAACGGACTGCCTTGAAAAAGACAATCAGCTTATAGTATACGTAGACAACTCCAAAACGGAAAAAGTATATCCCCAGACGGCTGACTTCACTTTCTACGGCGGCATATACCGCGACGTAAACCTTGTTGCGGTTGCAAAGAACCACTTCGATTTGGACTTCTTCGGCGCTCCCGGAATTGCAATTACCCCCGTAGTATGCGGCAACGAATGCAAAGTTAAGGTAGACGCTTACGTTACAGGCGAAGGCGAAGTAAAAGTAAGCATCTGCGATAAAGACGGAAAAGAAGTTGCGAGCGGCAAAGCGGGCGAAGAAATCAAAGTTGAAAACGCAACGCTTTGGGACGGCATTGAAAACCCCTACCTCTACACGGCAAAAGCCGCACTCATTGCGGACGGCGAAGAGGTTGACCGCATTGAAAAGCGCTTCGGCTTCAGAAGTTTTTCCATTGACCCCGAAAAAGGATTTATCCTCAACGGCAGAGTATATCCCCTGCGCGGCGTATGCAGGCATCAGGACAGACCCGGCATCGGCAACGCACTTACCCGCGCCATGCACGAAGAGGATATTGCAATAATAAAAGAAATCGGCGCAAACACATTAAGGCTTGCCCACTACCAGCACGACGACTATTTCTACGACCTCTGCGACGAAGCGGGTCTTGTAGTATGGGCGGAAATACCTTATATCTCCCGCCATATGCCCGAAGCAAACGAAAATGCCGAATCGCAGATGAAGGAGCTTGTGTACCAGCAGTACAACCACGCATGCATAGTTATGTGGGGCGTTTCAAACGAAATAACTATGTACCACAAACACAAGAAAGACATGCTTGAGTTCCATAAAAAGCTTAACGACCTCGTACATAAGCTTGACCCCACCCGCCTTACCACGCTTGCATGCTTTGCAATGTGCGGCTTTACCAACAAGTCCGCGCACATAACCGACGTAGTTGCGTGGAACCTGTACCTCGGCTGGTACGTTCCCGGTTTCTTCCTCAATGACCTGTGGATATCGTTCTTCCATCTCCTCTACCCCAAGCGCTGCCTCGGTTATTCGGAATACGGCGCAGAGTGCATGCCCAACCTTCACTCCAAGCATCCCAGACGCGGCGACAACTCGGAAGAATATCAGGCAAACTATCACGAATTCATGCTCCGCTGCTTCAAGCGTCATCCCTATATGTGGGGCACGTATGTATGGAACATGTTCGACTTTGCCGCCGACGCAAGAAATCAGGGCGGCGAACCCGGCATGAACCACAAGGGACTTGTAACATTTGACAGGAAGACCAGAAAAGACAGTTTCTATATTTATAAAGCATACTGGAGCAAGGAAAAGTTTGTGCATATAGCAGGCAAACGCTTTGCAAACCGCACAGGCAGCTCCACTACGGTTAAAGTATACACCAACTGCGGCAGCGTTGAACTTTACCAGAACGGCAAAAAAGTTGAATGCAAGAAGGTAAAGGACGGCCACGTATTCATATTCAAAATCAGAATGCAGGCTGAAAACAATCTGCGCGCCGTAAGCGGCGACTGCACCGACGAGTGCATCATTAAAAAGGTTGCCGCACCCGACCCTGCCTACAAACTGCACGTTCATTCCGAAACGCAGAGCTGGCAGAAATAAAATAACATATTCCTCCCTCCTTATTATAAAAATAATAGCTTATTTTGCGTCAAAATAAGAACAGACATGGATATATTGAGTTTACCGGATAACGAACCGTTCATTGCCGGAACAGATGAAAGCATAGATATTTGCTCTAATCAAATTATGAAATTGAGTGATGCGTCCATTTGCCATTGCCGCAGAGGAAAAGCCCGTATCGAAATTGATATGCAAGCCTACGAGCTGACCGAGAATACCCAGATCCTGCTGTTACCCGGCAGCATTTTCAATTGCACTTACGCCAGTGAGGACCTCAGTGTGTCCTATATTGTTTTCTCCGATACCCTGTTCAGAGAGATCACCTCACGCCTGGAGCCTTCTTTCTTCCAGTTTTTGAAAGAGCATCCGTGCATTGTCATTCCCGAAGAACGTGTCAAGCCTTTTATCGGACTGAGTTTTGCCATGAAAGACCTGTATAATGACCGCGATAACAGTTTCCGTCTTCAGATATTCAAGAACTTCGTGCAGAACTTTATCCTGGATTTCTATGACAAGACCCGGCATCTGTTCCTCCAAAAGAAGCCGAAAGGAATGAATCGCCAGGAAGAGATATTCAAACATTTCATTCAGTTGATTCATAAGCACTGCACTACGCAACGGGAGGTTTCTTTTTATGCATCCGAACTTTTCATCACCCCCCGTTATCTCTCCACTGTGGTGCAAAATGTATCCAATGCAACAGCCAAAAGCATTATAGACCGCCATGTAATCCTGGAAAGTAAAGCATTACTGCAATCTACCAATTTGAGCA
>CAJLLH010000207.1 GCA_905207385.1 uncultured Eubacteriales bacterium | reverse complement strand
AACTTTGCGCCTGCCGCGGCTTTTAAAATGTAGCGGCTTTGTTACCGCAATTAATTCAGTCTTTGTACGATATAAGGTTCTTTCCGTTTTCCCAAAGGCGCTCAAGGTTATAAAAATCGCGCATTTCGTCGTTGAAAATATGAACGATTACATCGCCGAAGTCCATAACGTTCCAGCGACCTTCGCGCCCGCCATCCTTTCTGGAAGGAATTTCACCGAAGTCCTTTTCCATCTTCTCTTCAAGGTTTTCGCAAAGAGATTTAACAGCCGTAGATGACCTTGCGCCCGCAATTACAAAATAGTCGCAAAGCGAACTTTTATCGGATACGTCGATATAAACAATATTTTCAGCTTTTTTGGAAGAAAGAATGCCGCATATCGTAAGTGCTTTTTCTTTACTCGTCATTAAGTGTTCCCCTTTAATTTTAAAGTTTTGTTTGCATTAAATTAATTATTTGAAATGTTTTGTTTGCTTTTATTCAGTTCACAGAAGTAATTATACGCCTCTTTGGTAAGCGGATACATTTCTTTGCCCGAAGATTCAAGGTATTCAAGCTCGTCGTGCAAAGCTGTTTCTGCACACTCGTCCATGTCGCGGCGGAATATCTTGCGGAGCTTGTCCACTCCTTCATAATCTCTGCCCTCTTCAAGCATATCGCAAAGAAAAATCAGCTTTTCAAGGTCAGACATCCCCGGTCTGCCGCTGGTGTGATAGCGGACGGCGTTTATTATATCTTCGTCGGTAACGCCAAACACGTGCTCGGCAAGATATGCGCCCGAATACTGGTGCATCACGGGCTCCGGCACGCCTTCGGGAGGAACGAAGCCTTTTAAAAGCTTATCGGAAAGCTTTAAATTTTTAGCGGCGTCGTGCAGAGCGGCGGCAGTTACGGCTTTAAGTTCGGGTATTTTAAGTCTGCGGCAGTTTTCGGCAGCCATGAACGCTACGCGCATTGTGTGCGCCGCGCGCTTCTCGTTCATCAGCTTCTGAGCCTTTGCAAGCTCGGGAACGAGATACAGGTTATTATCCTTAATATATTTTGCCACGGCAGACGGAACATATTCCGAAATGTCCGCGCCGAGAGCAGCCGCAACGCGCACGCGGGTGGATGATACAGCCGCGCCCGTATAGCCTATAATTTCTGCTCGTTCGCCGTACAGTTCTTCAAACTGGCGCTGAGCTGCGCGGATATCGTCGCTGCCGGTGCGGGCGCAGACCGCAGGTTTTACGCACTTTAAAATGCGTTCGGGGTATACCCACTGCGGGAAATAGGCGAACATATCGGCGCCCATAAGAAAATATATTTCGTCTTCGGGATAGAGGCGTTTAAGATATTCGCACGTTATGTAAGAATAACTTGCACCGCCCTTTGCTACCTCGAAATCGGAAACTTCGCCGAGAGAGCCGAAAGCTATGCGACACATTTCAAGGCGCGCCGCTGGTGAAGCAGTAATGAGTCCGCTTTTGTGCGGCGACACCGCCGTAGGCATTATTATTGCTTTTTCTGCGCCGAGGCGTTCTTTAGCCGCTTTGAGCATGGCTACGTGTTCGTTGTGTACGGGGTTGAAAGCCCCTCCGAAGAGTATAATTTTCATAGCAGGTATCTAATGTAAGCAAATTTAAGCGGCTGACCGTTTAAATTATATGTTTTGAGGCAAAAATCAGTTTATGAAAAGATTTGTGCCGCTGATAGCAGACGCCACATTTGCGGCTGTCTGCGCATTTTTGTTGTTTTTTACTCTTGTAAGATATTATTTCGGCGCGGGCGCGGGGCTTGCCGCGGGAATCTGCGCGGGGCTTGCCGCAGGCGCGGGCGCTTTTTGCTACATAAAGGCAAAACAAAAAAAGAGCAGCGATCTTGCTTTATGCGAGGCTGAAGCGCAGAAACTTGCCATGCACCTTGCAATGCTTGAGCCAGATAAGTCGCTTGAACTTTTTGCGCGCGGTCTGGACGACGTACAGGTGTGCGACGGGCGCGCGGAATGCGAAGACAAGGTTTATTTTGCAAATTTTTCGCCCGAAGCCGCCGGAATGAACGATTTACTGCCCGCCGTGCGATACAATACCCAAAAGAAAAAGTATTTTGCTTGTTGCCGAGCAACTGCCGACTGCGCAGATTTTGCCGCCGGCGCGGGCATTACTATTATAAGCGGTGGAGAAATTTACAGTCTGCTGAAAGAAAAGAACGCCCTGCCCGAACATTACCTTTACGGCGGAAAGGCGGGAACAAAATTCTTTGCGCGCATTAAAGCGCGGTTCAGCCGTAAAATTTGCCTTCCCGCTTTCTGGTCGGGTTGTGCTCTGCTGTTCTTCAGTTACTTCACCTATTTCCCCGTATATTACATTGTTATGGGCAGTCTGCTCCTTTTATTATGCGGCGTAGCCGCCGTGTTCGGAAAAAGAAATGCAGGCTGAAATTGAAAGGCGCAATTTGAGCAGAAATACAATTAAATCTCTATGTGGTTTACGTCCTTTCTTGCTGAGCGTCTGTAAAGAACGGCCTTTCTGCCTATTACTATGACGCACTCTGCTCCGAGGCGGGCGGCAAGCTCTTCGCCTATCTCGCGGGGAACGCCGTCGGCATTTTCAAGTATGTTTATTTTGATAAGCTCGCGCGCCTCAAGGCAGTCGGAAAAACTTTTGAGCATATTTTCACCTATGCCATCTTTGCCGACCTGACCTATGGGCGAAAGATTTGCCGCGAGCGATTTTAATTTGCTTCTCTGTTTTGAAGTCAACACTTTTATTTATCCTTTAAAGCGCGCATTCTGCGCGCTTTTTTTGTTTATTAATTAAGCTTTTGTCATTTTAAGCAAGACAAGGCGAGCGAGGAAAACCTGAGGGAGTTTACTTTGCGTAAATGACCAAAGGTTG
>CAJLLH010000206.1 GCA_905207385.1 uncultured Eubacteriales bacterium | reverse complement strand
TACGGCAATTCCCCCCGTATGCAAAATTATGGATTACTCCAAATTCAAGTACGAGCAGGCAAAAAAGGATAAGGAAAACCGCAAAAACCAGACCGTTATAGAGCTCAAAGAAATAAGGCTTTCCATGACCATAGACGTTGGCGATATTGCCGTCAAAACAAAACAGTGCCTCAAATTCTTGGAAGCAGGCAACAAAGTCAAAGTTTCCATAAGAATGAAAGGCAGGGAAAATTCCCGTTCCTATCAGGGCGTAAAGGTAATGGAAGACTTCTTCGGCGGCTTGGGCGGAAAGGCGGTAATGGACAAAAAACCCACTACCGAAGGAAGAAACATCATAATGATGCTTTCTCCCGCCAAGGCGTAAAATTACCCGCATTTTTAAATTCAAAAACATTCATCGGAGGTTATAAATATGCCTAAGCAGAAATCACACAGCGGCACTAAAAAGCGTTTCTGGCTCACTTCCACCGGCAAGGTAAAAAGAGCGCACGGCGGCAAGAACCATAAGGCAGAAACCAAGAACAGAAAGAGAAAGAGAAATTTACGTAAAAACACGTTAGTTTCCACTACGCAGGAATCCACCGTAAGGTCGATGATTCCTTACAAGGATTAAGGAGGTAGAAACGTATGCGTATTAAAAGAACAGTAAACGCGCTCAAAAAGCGCAGAAAGATATTCCGCCTTTCCAAGGGCTATTTCGGCAACAAATCCAAGTCTTACAGAATTGCTCGCGAAGCCGTTATGAAGTCTTTGAACTATGCGTTCAAGGGCCGCAAGCTCCGCAAGCGCGATATGCGCAGCCTCTGGATCGCGCGTATCAATGCAGCTGCAAGAATCAACGGACTTTCCTATTCCAAGTTCATGCACGGCCTTAAGGCTGCTGGCATTAATCTCAACAGAAAAGTTCTTGCCGACCTCGCCGTTAACGACGCTGCAGCTTTTGCTGCGCTCGCTGAAAAGGCAAAGGCAGCCGTTTAAGAACGACTTTTACAAATTAAGCCTTGAAATACAGGCTTAATTTTTTGCATTTATGATAATACAATCAAAATCCAACCCGAAGGTAAAGGAAATGGCTGCGCTCAAGGAAAAGAAATTCCGCCGCGAGCGCGGCGAATACCTTGCCGAGGGCGTAAAAATGGTTTCGGAATGTATTGCGGCTGGTTGCGACATTACCTGTATTTTCTGCACCGAAGAGTACGAAGGCAGGTTTGAAAATGCCATAGTCGTTTCGCGCGCGGTATACGAATATGTTTCCGACGAGCGCAACCCTCAGGGCGTAATCGCGTCGGTTAGAATTCCCGATACTGCCGTGCGCGCGCCTGAAGGCAGGTGCATTCTTCTGGACGGGCTTCAGGACCCTGGCAACGTCGGCACAATAATACGTACAGCCAACGCTGCGGGTTATTCCGAAATATATATGATAAACTGTGCTGATCCGTTTTCACCCAAGTGCGTCCGCGCCAGCATGAGCGGCGTATTTTTTGCAAAAATTATGCAGGGTACGGCGGACGAAGTGCTTGCCGCGCTTTCGGGTACGCCCGTAATCTGCGCCGACATGAACGGGGAAAACGCGTACAGTTTTTCAGCGCCGCAAAAGTTTTGCCTTTGCATAGGCAACGAAGGTTCGGGGCTGAGCCTCAAGGTGCGTTCTGCGGCGCAATACACGGTAAAAATTCCTATGCGCCCCACTTGCGAAAGTCTGAACGCGGCAGTTTCGGCGGGGATTCTGATGTATTTGCTAGGCAAGGCGGAAGTTTAGTTTTTCGCCGTAAAACTTAATATATAAGAGGTCAGAAAAATGTCAGGACATTCCAAATGGCACAATATACAGGCAAAAAAAGGCAAGACTGACGCTGCGCGCGGCGCCATGTTCACAAAATTAGGCAGGGAAATAGCCGTTGCCGCAAAGGGTAACCCCAATCCCGATACAAACAGCAAGCTTGCCGATGTAATCGCAAAAGCAAAAGCTGCAAACATGCCTAACGACACCATAAAGCGCTCAATTGCAAAAGCTGCGGGCGAAATCGGCGATAAAGACTACAAAGAGCTTACTTACGAAGGTTACGGCGTAGGCGGCTCGGCTGTTATTATTACCACGCTTACCGATAACGTAAACAGGACGGCGGGCGACGTGCGCTCGACCATGTCCAAGTGCGGCGGTCAGATGGGTAACACCGGTTGCGTTTCTTATATGTTCGATAAAAAGGGTTACTTTGCAATCGAACGCACGCCTTCGCTCGACGAAGATACGATGATGGAGTACTGCCTCGAAGCCGGCGCCGACGACTATGTCGCTCAGGACGATGCTTACGAAGTATTCTGCGCTCCCGAAATCTTCTCTGACGTGCGCGCTTACCTTGAGGGCAAGGGCATAAGCTTCTTTGAAGCGGCTGTAAAGATGATACCGCAGAACTACATTACTCTCGATGCAGAAAAACTTGAAACTTTCAAAAAGATGCTCGACAAGCTCAACGAGCTCGACGACGTTCAGGATATTTACCACAATGTAGAGCTTCATGAAGAGGACGAAGAGTAAATTTTTTTTCGCACGGGTTGCGGTGAAAACAAACCATTAAAGGCAAGGTTTACCTTGCCTTTTTTTCTTTTAATTTGCAATAAAATTTTGAGCGGCGTGAATAATAGGCGAACTATTGCAGAAAATATTAGTACAAGCGGAAACGCTTTGAAAATATAGTCTGTTTTAAAGCGTTCCGCTTTATCAAACGACATTTTGGCATAATTTTTACTGATTTGCAATACATGTAATAATGTAAATCAAATCGTAAAACGCTTAATAATTTAATAGCGGTTTTGTTTTAAATCAGGCGCAGGGGAGCGTTTTCTTTCGGAGAGAACGCTTCCCTATGTATTTTTGCGGCTTTTTGCGTATAAAATATACT
>CAJLLH010000205.1 GCA_905207385.1 uncultured Eubacteriales bacterium | reverse complement strand
AAATTCGCGTTCGCGGTAAACTTGTGCGCCCGAAACGCGCTCAAAGCAAGGCATTGCAAGTATTTTGGCAAGACTTGCGGCATTCAGAAGCTCCGCCTGACCTTCAGCAAACAACCCTTCAGCTGAAAAGCGGGCAATTTCTTCGGCTATCTGCCCCTCTTCTTTCAAAGAAAAGTCGCAAAGCTGCAAAAACCTGTGGTAAGCGATGCCTCGTTCCGCGCCCGTTTCGCCCGTGCGAGCACCCTCTTCCGACTCCTGCGGGAACAACTCGTTTTCGGCATAGTACATTTCCTGAGGCTGCATTTTAAGTATTGCCGAAGCCGAACTTTTTACGGGAAGTTCAATGCTCTTTTCGTAAGCGTAAGGCTTCATAAACCGCGCGCGGAGCGCATTCAGCACCTCTTCGTCGGGCTTTGATATGAGTGCGGGCGAAGACTGTTCCGAAGTTATTTCGCCTATTTCGCTTACCTCGCGGCGGAAGCAGGTAAAATCGAGCATCTGTGCATAATTGGTTGCGCCCATAACCCTGCGGGGATTGAACACGCACTCCTCCTGCGACATTATGTGCAGACGGTATTTTGCGCGCGTGCAAGCCACATACAAAAGGTTCATTTCGTTTTTCACATCCTCGCGCGCGCCCCTTATGCGGCACAATCTGCCGAGCACCGTGGGCGTGCATACGCGCTTTTGCATATCGAAATATTTATGCGCAAAGCCGAACTGCGTATCGCAGGGAATGCCACTATCGTTTCTGCCGCGGTAAGGCCTTGTAACGTCGGCGAGAATAACTACGGGGAATTCAAGACCCTTTGAAGAATGCATTGTCATAACTTTAATGCTGTCCTCGCCGCCGCTTTCGGAAAGCGCAAGGTTGAACCCGCCCGCCTTAAGTTTTGTAAGAAATTCGCTTACGCCAAGCTCGCCCGCGGGGGTATAAGCCGCCTCGGCAAGTCTGCGCACATTTTTAAGTTTTTTGCCGCCGTCTTTGAAATAGCTTGCCTCCAGAGCGGTATCGCGCAGAATGCGGTCTATAACCGTGCCCGCGCCGAAAAGCGAGGCAAGATACCTCAGCTCCTGCATTTTTTTGTTGAAAGCTTCAATCTTTGCCGAAATTTCCCCGGGATACGCCGCGGCATAGCGCGAACAGCATTCGCGGAAAGTAAGACCTTTTTCTTTGCGGTAAGCAATTCTTATTTTTGCAAGCTCCTCTTCGGTAAAGCCGCCTACGGGAGAAAGCATTGCCGAAGCGAGCGGTATATCCTGTTCGCCGTTATCTATAAGCGAAAGAATGTCTTCCACCTGCTTTACTTCGGGGCTCTCGCATACGTTGCCGCCCTGCGCGCCTGAAACGGAAAAACCCGCGGCGGTAAGCGCCCTGTATATTCCCGCCGCCGAAGAATTGTCGCGCTTGCGCGTTAATATGCATATATCCCCGGGCGAAACGCTGCGCACCGACTTTGTTTCCAAATCGTAAAAGGTGCTTGTAAGCTCCCTTTGAACAACGCTTAAAACGGCAAGCCCTTCACGCGTGGGCGGAGCTTTTTTAAGCACTTCGCGTTCAACAGAATAAACTCCGTCCGCCTCATTCTTCACTTTTTCGTCCTTGCCGAAAATATGCAGGTATGCCCCGCCGCTGTTTGCGGGATATCCGCCGCCGCTTATCATAACCGAGTCTTTTTTATAGTCAATGCCGCACGTATCGGGACGCATAAGCTCTGAAAACGAGGAATTGACCGCGTCTATGACCTTTGGCGAACTGCGGAAGTTATGCGGCAGAAAAAGCGAGCCGCCGTGTTTTGAAAACTCTTCGGCTTTGCGCGCAAAATATACCGATTTTGAACCGCGGAAGCCGTATATAGCCTGCTTTATGTCGCCTACGAGGAATAAATTTTCGCCGCCGACTAGCGTTATTATTTTTTCCTGAACGGGGTTTACGTCCTGATATTCGTCGACGAAAACGCGGGTAAAGCGCGCGCGGATTTCTTCCGCCATGCCATCCGTAGCCAGAAGTTTTAAAGTAAGGTGCTCCAGATCGCCGTAATCAAGCTTGCCTTCTTCGCGTTTGACCGCGGAATATGCCTCATCGAACGCAAGCAGCAGCCCGTTGAACGCGCGGGCGCACCTGCCGCTTTCAAGATACATAAAAAGCTCGGTCTGCCTGTCGGAAAGCCCTTCGTAAAGCTTATCGTACCTGTCCTTTACATAGTCGCGCAGCTGTGAAAAGCTTGCGGCAAACTCCTCGTCGTCGCCCTCTTTTTTTGCTGGCTTGCGCGAGGTTGCAAATTTGGGCAAAGGAGTAAAAATATCTTTCAGGGCGGCGGCCTCGTTAAGGATATCAATCATTTCGCCGATAATTTTTTTGTAAGCTTCGGACATAAACGGATGTGCAACGATAAAATCTTCAATCTCGGAGCAAAGCTGCAAGCAAGTTTCGCGCGCATCTTTGTAAATTTCCCCGCATATATCCTCGAACGAACGCTCGTTACAGCATTCCGACGTGCGCTTTAAAAAGTCCGCATAGTCGGGGTTGTTGCGCACATCGTCGTAGCCCTGCGAAACAAGTTTTTTAAGCGACGCGTCCGAACGCTTTTTGCCGTAACGCTCTAGAAGGTATAAAAAGTCCTCGTTCTCCTCTTCGTAAAGCTTTTCAAAAAGGTTGTCCATTGCGCGCGAACGCAGCTGAGCTTCCGCGCCGCCGTCTTCAGACACTACCTCGAAAGAACCGTCTATATCTATAAGGTAAAAGTAAACGCGCAGAAGATAGCCGCAGAAAGAATGTATCGTGCTGATATTAGCAGAAGATATTTTGCCGAGCTGTTGCTTTATGTGTGCGCGCACCGCGCCGTCTTCCGAAGCAGAACGCTTTATAAGCTCGGAGCGCAATTTTTCTTTCATCTGAGCGGCGGCTTTTTTTGTAAAAG
>CAJLLH010000204.1 GCA_905207385.1 uncultured Eubacteriales bacterium | reverse complement strand
AGCGGGCAAAACTTGCCCGCTCAGGCGGCTTATGTTTATAGTTTATATTCTTTATATACAGTCAATAACTTAAAAAATTATATAAGGTAAATTGCCGCGGCGGCAATTGCTGCCGCTTGCCATAAAAGTCCGATAAGGTTGACAAAGACAAACGCCGCTTTGCGTGTTTTGTGCCTGAAAAGTAGCATTCCGAGTATGCCTCCGATTGCTCCGCCGAAAAAGGAAAGCGATAAAAGCACCCTTTCGGGAACGCGCCATCTGCCTTTTATCGCGGCGCGCTTGTCTGCGCCGTAAAAGCAGAAAGTTATAACCGAAATCGCGCCTATTGCTGCGCAGATTATTATAAAGTAAACCATAATCTTCTCAGTTTAATATAATTGCCCCCGCAATATGCCTTAACTTTCGCCGTTTTGCCTGAATAAAGATTTTATCATCGTGCCTGCATACAGAACGGGCACTATGTCGATTTTATCCATATATTTGGTCATCGACTTCATATTTTTGGCGGGAACCAATACCTTTTTGAAGCCCATTTTCACGCATTCAGCCACGCGCTTTTCGGCATACGATACGGCGCGGACTTCGCCCGTAAGCCCCACTTCGCCGAACGCCGCGGTGTACTTGTCTATGGGCTTGTCGAAGTAGGAGGAGGCGAGCGCCGCACAAACGGCAAGGTCGGAAGCCGGTTCGCCCAGCTTTATTCCGCCCATAACGTTTACGTATACGTCAAACCCGCCAAGGTTAACCCCGCAGCGCTTTTCAAGCACGGCAAGAAGCAGCACCAGTTTGTTGTAATCTACGCCGAGCGGCATTCTTCTCGGCTGTCCGAACGAGGTTTTGGAAATAAGCGTCTGAACTTCCACGTTCATGCATCTGTTGCCCGTGCGCGCGGGCGTTACAATTGCGCCCGCTTCTTCGCCGCGGCTTTCGGAAAGGAATATGCCCGAATAATCGGTTACGGGTATTATCCCGCGGTCGGTCATTTCAAATACGCCCACTTCTGAAACGTTGCCGAATCTGTTCTTTACGGAGCGCAGTATGCGGTAGTTTTCCTGATTTTCGCCCTCAAAGTAGAGCACGGTATCCATAATATGCTCCAGAACTTTGGGACCAGCAAGCGCGCCTTCCTTGGTTACGTGTCCTATTATGAAAAAGGTTATTCCGCGGCTCTTTGCAATTCTCATTATGCGCGAAGCGCATTCGCGCACCTGCCCGACCGAACCCGAAGAGGAGGAAAGGTCGTCCGTATATACCGCCTGAATGGAGTCTATTACGCAGAATTCCACACCGTCAAGCTCGGCTTCAAGTCCGTCTATGCACGTTTCGTTTAAAAGAAGAAGATTGTCTGAGGAAAGCCCCAGCCTTTCTGCGCGAAGTTTTACCTGTGAACAGCTCTCTTCGGCGGAAAAATACAGCACTTTGTGCTTTTGCGAAAGGTGCGCCGCTATCTGCGTGAGCAGGGTGGACTTGCCTATGCCCGGGTCGCCGCCCAAA
This sequence comes from uncultured Eubacteriales bacterium, assembly GCA_905207385.1. Lineage (GTDB taxonomy): Bacteria > Bacillota > Clostridia > Christensenellales > Borkfalkiaceae > Coproplasma. Next base: position 1,444 of record CAJLLH010000204.1, on the reverse strand, counting down.
AGTATGAGCGAACCTTTTACAATTCCGCCGCCTATAACGTTGTCAAATTCGGAAATGCCCGAAGGCGTGCGCTCGTAAGTTATAAATTCAACCTGAGAAAGCGACTTTGCGCGCGGCGCGGAATAAGTAGCCTTTCTTGCCGACTTTTCCGCAGGCGCGGGCGCTGAAACTATCTCTTCCGCCATGGTGTTGAACTTACCGCAGGAAGGGCATCTGCCCAGCCAGCGCGGACTTGTAGCGCCGCATTCCGAGCATACGAATACTGTATTTGTTTTTGCCATATTGTAGCCTTTAAATACCGATTGGTGCGGCAATATGCCGCAATTAAATGCTTTTTGCCGTCCGTTTATTGCGCGGAAATTAAAAATGCGGCAGTTTTAAATCTTTTTCATAAGCGCGGCGGCGTAAGCGACTATGCCCAGCCCTTCGCCCACAAAGCCCAGGCGTTCGCTCGTGCCGGCGGCAATTGCCACTCTGTCGTTTTCAAGTCCGCAGAGAGCGGCGAGCGAGGCAGTCATTTCGTCGTTGTAAGGCGCAAGTCTGGGGCGTTCAGCCTGAACGGTAACAGACAGATTGGCGGGCACATATCCCGCATCGTGCGCCATTTTTATTACCTGTTTCAAAAGTTCGCGGCTGTCCGCGCCCTTGTATTTTTTGTCGGTGTCGGGGAAGTAGTGCCCTATGTCCTTAAGTCCGCACGCCGATAAAATGGCGTCCATCACCGCGTGCAGAACTACGTCGCCGTCGCTGTGCGCAATCAGCGCTCCGTCGCAGGGTATCTTAACGCCCGCAAGCGTAACGAAATCGCCCTCCGCGCCGAATGCGTGCGTGTCCGCGCCTATTCCCGCAGAGCAGCCTTCGACGTGCGCAAAGCGGGGAGCGTCTTTTAAAAAGTCCTCGCGGTAGGTAAGCTTGGTGTTGTGCCTGTCGCCTTCGAATATGTGCGGCAGACCTATATAGTTTGCGTAAACCGCGCTGTCGTCGGTGTAGGCAATGCCGTCGTCTGCGGCAAGCTCGTAAGCCTTTTTGATGTCGTCTGCGCGGAAGCCCTGCGGCGTCTGCACGGCGTAAACCGTTTCGCGCTTGGGCACGTCGGTAATGACCCCGTAATATACCGTAGCCATTGTGTCGGTAACGGGTGTTGCGCACACGCCGCTGCCGTAAACTTCGACTGTTTTTATGCAGTCGGTAATTATCTTTTTGGTGACGAAAGGTCTTGCGCCGTCGTGAATGAGCACTATGTCGCCCGTAACCTTTTCCAGCGCGCTTCTCACGCCGAGATACCTCGTTTTTCCGCCCGGCACAACTCTAAAGCCGAACGGCGCGCACAGCGCCTTGATTTCTTTTGCGTCGGCGGCGGAGGAGGTTACTATTACCTCGTCTATTTCAGGAATGTCGAATTGTTTCAGCGTATGGTAAAGCGCGGGCGCGCCGTACAGTGCCG
>CAJLLH010000203.1 GCA_905207385.1 uncultured Eubacteriales bacterium | reverse complement strand
TTAGCCTGCGCCGCAGCCGCAAGAGTAGCGCACGTCATAGACTTTCCAACGCCGCCCTTGCCGCTAACTACGGCTATAACGCGCTTGATATCGCTCATTGCGTGGGGCTGTTTTTTAAGGCTAGCGCCCTCGCGCGAGGGACAGTTTTCCCCGCAGGAGCTGCAATCGTGCGAACAATTTTCAGCCATAAAAATAAAATCTCCTTTACGTAAGGCCGCCCGCAAAAACGTGGGCGGGAAACTTTTACCCGATAATTTTATGCCAAGAAGCACAAAAAGTCAAGCCTTTACATATTTTGCGCAAAAATATTAAACTAATCGCTTGCAAATAAAGGCTTTTTCTGCTAAAATAATTAAGCTGTGCTAGGTGGGGAGTTAGCGGTGCCCTGTACCTGCAATCCGCTACAGCAGGACCGAATATCTCTCTCGACGCAGCAGATGGAAGGCCGCGCTTTGTAAGGGGCGTTGATCGCAAGGTCTTATGCAACCGGAAGCTGCGAACCGTGTCAGGATAGGGATATAGCAGCACTAAACAGTCCGAAGGTGTGCCATAAGGTAGCTTTGCGGGAGTTACCTGCCAAGTTTAACGCTTCGGTCTGTTGCGGCAAAAGAGATTGCACAGTTTTTTTAGCTTGAAAGGGCCGTCCGTTTTTGCGGACGGCTTTTTTCATGCGCTGAATAACTCCTCTTCCGTTTTAAATTTTACGATATGCTTTAAGTGGCGGCGCATAAATGCGCCGCCACTTGATTTATTTATTGAACATTATTCTTTCGCTCTTGAACATTCTTGTTAGCAGGAACACAAGCGCGCTTGCATACACGAGATTGGAAACAATGGTAATTATAAAGCTTACGGGCGAAACGGTAAGCGCCATAATGTCGGTTATGAGCATTGCGCTGTTGTATATGGGTATCAGATACATAAAAGGCGATGCCCCGCTGCCAACGAGCGAACTTAAAAGACCTACGACTAAAACAATTATGTTCATAGGTCCGATGTAGCTGTTAGCCTCCTTCACGCTTTTTGCAAGCGCGGAAACGCAGGATATAAGTCCCACAAGAAGAAGCACGGTAGACAGCATTACGCCGAGTATCATAAAGTAGTGCCCCGCATTGAACATAGACAAATCAAAGCCGTCGAACGCGCCTTTCATAAGGTTAGGCAATGAAAGAATAAGTCCGAGGAAGCTTGAAACGCCGCTTAAAAGCGATATACAGCTTAAACTTATTATTTTGCCCACAGCGATATAAGAGCGCTTTACGGGTGTAACCAGCATTGTTGCCAGAGTGCCCCTCTCCTTTTCTCCCGCTATAGATTCGGGCGCAACCGCCATGCAACCGCTGAACAGCAGCACAAGCAGAACCATCGGCACGACCGCGCTTAAAATATAACTTGTTACCGACTGCGCCGTGCCAAGGTCGTATCCCTCGCCGTAGTTTACGTTGAACACGTTGGATATAATCTGTTCGTAAAGATCGAGCACTGCAGCAAACTGCGAGTATGCCGCGGCAGAACTTTCTTGTGCGGAATTATAATAAATTTCCACATTGGGCGCAACGTAACCGGGCTGACCCGCGGAAGATATTATTTCGGAAAAATCTTCGGGGAAAACGACGTAGATATCAAGGTTGCCTTCGCTTACCTGAGTTTTGTAAGCCTCGGCGTCGTCGCCCGCAGCCGTAATATCAAACGGACTTTCCGAAAAATACACAGCGATATCCTGCGGCATATTTTTTACCGCCGCGCTGTAACGCGAATCGCCGCCAGCAAGTTCAGTCATGAACGTTCCCATCAGAGTATAGACTATGTATATGAGAAGTCCCGGCATTATGATTGTAGTAAGAAGCATGCGCCTGTCCAAAAAGAAGCGGGCAAATTCCTTTTTTATTATGGCTATTATACCCTTCACGACACACCTCCCGACACTTCGGCATAAATATCGAAGAAAACATCTTCAAGATTTTTATTCTTAGTAAGCTCAGCCACCGTGTCAAGCGCGACAAGCCTGCCGCCTATTATTATGCCCGCCCTGTCGCAGATTTTTTCTACAAGGCTGAATATGTGCGTAGACAGAATTATAGTCTTGCCCTGCGCCTTGAGTTCAAGAAGGAAATCGGTTACCGTTTTGGCGGTAAGCACGTCGAGCCCGTTTGTAGGTTCGTCAAAAATTATAAAGTCGGGGTCGTTGACAACGGATATAACAAGCGAAACCTTCTGTTTCATACCCGTAGAAAGATTGGCAAGCTTTACTTCTGCAAACCTGTCTATGCCGAAGCGCGAAAACAGAGCGCGTTTGCGCGCGTTCCTTACAGCCTCTTCAACGCCGTAAAGGTCGCTGAAAAAGTTGAAAAGGTAATTGGGCGTAAAAAAGTCTTCAAGTTTGAGTTCGCCTGTAAGGAAACCTATTTTAGAACGCACTTTGTCGGGCTCTTTTACCACGCTGTGCCCTTCTATGAAGGCGTCGCCCGAATCGGGCGAAATGAGCGTTGCAAGCATACGCAAAGTAGTTATTTTGCCGGCACCGTTAGGACCGAGCAAGCCGAAAATTTCGCCCCTGTTTACCGTAAACGACAGATTGTCCACCGCCGTTATTACCTTTTTATCGGTACGCTGAAGCTTTTGCTGTTTGTAGGAGAGCCTGAACTGCTTTTTCAGGTTCTGAACAGATAATATTTCTTCCATAAAAACTCCGTAAGTTTTCCGCTTTTGCCGCGGCAACTTTGATTAAATTATAAACTATAAGCCGCCGACAATGCAACAGAATTGACGCAGCAATCGCCGTGAGCGCTACTCACATATGCAATTTACAAATAAAGCATAGATTTACTGAAGTGTAAATTTCCGCATTTTTCTCTTGATTTTTTGTTTAACTAATGATAAAATTATTATAAGCAACAAAATACAATAATATCAGTTAAATTATACTTTTATTTAACATTTTTGAGGGCGGCGCTTATAG
>CAJLLH010000202.1 GCA_905207385.1 uncultured Eubacteriales bacterium | reverse complement strand
GCGCCGCGGCAATTTTGCCGCGGCGCGCCACGCTTTATTCAATTGAACGGCATATATGCCGCAATCAATGCATATAACTTTGTTAATTCTGTGTATTTTTCCGCGTTTCGTCAAGGTCTTTTACGTGCTCGTTTTCCAGACTTTCGTAAGCCGCCGTTTTGTCTATTACAGACTTTAAAAGCCTGTCAAGCTCGCCGCCCTCGCAAAAGTCTGCGGGCGCAAAATAGCGTATGCGGTTGTTTTTCATAAGCGCGTAAACCTTGTCCTTTTTCTGCGTGTCGGGATCGTAAACTCCTATGGGGTGTCCGCCGTAAGAATTTACCAGCTTCATGCACGGAATATCGGTATCGCTGTCGCCGATATATACCATATTCCTTAAGGGTACGCGCAACTTTTCGGGCGGAATGTATTCGTTTACGCCCGCGTGGTCGTTAATGTCAAGGCAACCCTTTTCTATGCGGAACAGAAACTGCGTTTTGTTTGTATAATTTATTGTCTGCGCGGGCCATACGGGCACGCCGTCCTCGTCGTAGCAGAACGCGCTTGCATATATCTTTTTAAACTCGCCCGCAATCGCCGTGCCTTCTATCATCTCTTTAAGTCCCGAAGATATTATGTAGTGCTCGACGATTATGCCGCGGCTTGCGCCGTATTCGTTTATTCGCCCGAACCAGCTTTCAACGCCGCTAAACAGCCTTATTTTCGCGCCGTATTCTGCGAGCGCCTTTTTTGTTACGTAAAATTTGCCCTTTGCCTTTTTTACCATGGTAAGCATATAGGCAAGGTTCATATCCATATCGTTTTCGGTTGCAAGCTTGTTCGACTGCTCCCAGAACTCCCGCACGTCAGCGCCTACCGACTGTATGAACCCCTGCGCCTGCATATCGTCGGGAGTAAGGGTGCGGTCAAAGTCGTAGCACACCGCAAGCACGGGTTTATCGCCTTTTTCCAGCCTTTCGTAAGTTTTTTCCGCACTTTTGCATGTTTTCTTTGCTTTGTCGCAACCCATAATAATACCTCTTATATTATAATCTTTCGCCGCTGGCGTCGTAATGTACTACGTCGCTTAAAATATATCGCGTTTCGCCGTCTGCCGTATATTCGGCTTTGGCACAGAAGTATCCGCCTCCGCGCACGTCGCACGTAATTTCAATTTTATCTGTCATTGCAAGCCCGTCGCTTGAAATCTTATCTTCAAGCTGCATTTCTTCAGTGTCGTCTGCAAATGTTTCCGAACGGTAAAGGTAAAGCGTAACGGGCATTTCTCCGCCCAAAGAAAACTCGTTTATGGCTGCCGCAGTTACTGTGCCGTCGCCGTTGCCTTTAAGCCTTACGGACAAAAAGCAGAACGTTCCGCGATTATCTCCCAAAGAACAGGCAGGAAGCATTGCGGCGCAGAATGCAATAAAGGCGGCAAGTGCAAAAATCAGCTTTTTCATCTGCGTTTACCTTTGAATATGATGTAGGCGAACATCGCGGCGATAAGCAATATAAACAGCCCCAGCAACACTGAAAGCACTATCATAGGAGTATTTTGAGGAATGGAAACTATCCACACCGTCGCGCTGGAATCATAGCTGGCGTCCTTTACGGCGTAAACTATGGTTGCAATAAGTCCTCCGATTGCCGCGGCAAGCAGAATTCCCAGCCCGACAATGGCGGCAAGTCGCAAGCGGTAATTCTTTTTCGCCCGCTCTTTGTTTTGAGTTTTTTCTTGGACGGTCGGCGCGGAATTTTCGCCGCAGTCCAAAAGTTCGTTGGCGTCTATTTTGAATTCCCTGCAAATGTTTGCAAGCTGTTGAATGGAAGGGTAGCTTTTGCCCGATTCCCAGCGCGAAACAGTCTGTCTGGTTACGTCAAGCAGGTCGGCAAGCTCCTGTTGCGAAAGCCTGCGTTCGTCCCTTAATTTTATAAGCCTTTCCCTGAAATCCATTGTCGCTCCGTACGTTTAATGCTGAATAAATAACGCTGATATTATACCACGCCGCGGCGCGCGTTGTCAATGCGGGGCAGTGCTTTTGCCCGTTGCGCCCGCTTAAGCGCATATAGCCGCTGCGTTTTTCGGTGCGGCTTTCAGAATGTCGGCAGTAATGCGTTCTTACGCGTAAAAAATTCATGGAAAAATAAAATTGCGGGCGGACAGTGGCTACAGATAATGTAGCGGCTGATATATGCGCCATAATTCGGCATAATGAAACAACAAATCTCAAAGTCTGCGGCGAAATCGGGATATAATCTATACGTAAATTATGTTATCTGAATTTTTGAAAAACATCTACGGTGCAATTAAATCGCTTACGCTTGAAACGTCGCTTTATATCTGCTGGGGCGCGTTTGTCTTTGTATTTCTGCTCACGCTTTTTTTAACGCTTTTTCAAAGCGGCGTGCGCCGCGCGGATAAAAGACCTTATCTTTGCATGGTAAACGCCTTTACCGCGGTAACTTTCGCGCTTGCGTATATTTATGAGGATTTATCGTTTTCGCTCATACTTGCCGCGGCGTTCTGGTGCATAGGGTATTTAAGTTACGGTGCGGTCTGCCTTGCTTCGCGCAGAAAGTGTGTCCGCGCGGAAAGGTTTCCCGTACCCGATCTGCCGCCCCGCCTTGAAGGGCTTAAATGTTCTGTTTCGCCCGCAAAAACAAACGTGCGCACCGAGCACGCTCTTTCTGTAACCGAAAAGCTGCTTGAAAAGGACCTTGGCAGAGGGGACAGGCAGGAAACGGAGCGCATAAAATCTGCACTCGACTTTATGAAGATGAAGGGCGATTTAACCCCCGCCGACAACGAGCGGCTCAACGATAATTTCAACGCGCTATTAAAGCTTATGGCAAAGTACGGGTTGTAAATTTTTTAAATGCGGGTTTTTTGGCACAGGCGCGTCAGAATTTTAAAAATGCTTACACGTTCCCCATCGGAAGTCAATAATCAGAAAAGCCGCCCGCGCGCAATTTTGCGCGC
>CAJLLH010000201.1 GCA_905207385.1 uncultured Eubacteriales bacterium | reverse complement strand
GCCTTTAAAATCTCGCGAACGTCGTCGGGAGTGAGTACCTTGTATCCTCCCTCCATTATCAGCGTAGATTTTACTATTCCGTCTATCATATCCTCGGTTACGCCGAGTTCGGAAATATTCATTACAAGTCCTATGCGACGCATCCACGCCTCGAGCGCGGCAAGCCCCTCTTCGGCAATCGTAAGGTCAGTCTTGCCTACGGGGTTTACTCCCCACACGTTTACCGCAAAGCGCACAAACTTTTTAAGCGCGCAGGGCATAATCATGCGGTAATATGCCATAGATACCGCCGAAAGCGTCATTCCGTGCGTAGCGTCGGTATGCGCTCCGATTGCCTGACCTATCATGTGCACTTCCCAGTCGGTGGTCTTGCCCATTGCTATGAGCGTGTTGAGCGCCCACGTTGCCGTCCACATTATGTTTGAGCGTGCCTCGTAATCTCTGGGATTTTTGACGGCTATTTCAGAGCTGTGTATAAGCGAGCGCATAAGTCCTTCGGCAATGTAGTCGGAAGTATTGTCGTCTTCGCCCGAAAAATACTGCTCGAATATGTGCGACATAATATCGTAGAAACCCGCCTTCATCTGGTATGCGGGCAAAGTGTAAGTAAATTCGGGATTGAGAACGGAAAATTTAGGGAAAACGTTATACCCGAACACGTGTCCTATTTTAAGCTTCTGGCTGTGGTTGGTTATAACAGAACCGCCGTTCATTTCCGAACCCGTTCCCACCATAGTAAGAACGCAGCCTACGGGAATTATTTTGCAGTCGGGCGCGACGTCTTCAAAGCGGATATAATATTTATCCCAAGGGTCTTCCTTGCAGTTTACCGATACAGAAACGGCTTTTGCATAGTCGCATACAGAGCCGCCGCCAACCGCAAGAATGAGGTCGGCGTTTGCTTTTTTAGCCCTCTCTACTCCCTCGTAAAGTTTTTCAACCGTAGGGTTGGGCATAACGCCCGCGTCCTCGTATACGGTTTTGCCGCACTCCGAAAGTATTTTTGTAACCTTATCGTAAATGCCGTTTTTCTTTATCGAACCGCCGCCGTATACAAGCAATACGTTTTTGCCGTATTTGGGGAGCTCTTCCTTAAGCCCGTCGAGGGCGTCTTTACCGAAATAGAGTTTTGTAGGGTTGCAGAAAGCAAAGTTGCCTAACATTTTATAAATCCTCCTTGAGATATTTACTTTAAATCAAATGCGCAGAACGCGCTCCGCGCTTATGAATTGCGCGATTACATATACAATATAACTGTTGAAGCACGCTTTAAGTCAACAGATTTTTTAATATTTACACTAATTTTTTACCCTTTCTGATCGCAGTTGAAACGCTTTGAATTCAAGCGGCAAAAAATTTTATGCGCAATATTTTAAATCAAAACTTTTTGCCCGCGAAAAATAAGGCTTTTAATCGTTTACGAACCTTATTACCCTTGCAGGCACGCCCGCCACTACGGCGTTTTCCGGCACGTCGCGCGTAACCACTGCCCCCGCAGCAATAACGGCGTTATCGCCTACGCTAACCCCAGGCAAAATGGTGGCGTGCGCGCCCACCCATACGTTTTTGCCAAGCTTTACCGCGGCGGGAATCATGCTTGCGCGCGCAGAAGCCTTAAGGTCGTGATTGAGCGTAGCTATTACCACCTGATGACCTATAAGACAGCCGTCGCCCAAAGTTATGCCGCCCTGGTCCTGAAAACAACAACCCGAGTTTATGAATACATTTTTGCCTACTTTTATGTTTTTGCCGAAGTCGGTGTAAAAGGGCGGAAACAGCCCGAAACTCTCGTCTACCTCATTCCCCGTAAGCTCGGAAAAAAGTTTGCGCAGCTCTTCGGGCGAATGATATCCGCAATTCATGATGCTAGTTATGCGGATAGCCTGCTGCGAGGCGGCGTGCATTAATTTATGTTCCTCCCCGCCCGCTTTTATGTAATTTCCCGCGGCGGTAAATGCCTTATACTCTTCTATAGTCATAAATGCCTCCGTATCAGCTACAATTTTATGCCGACGGCGTTATTATGTCAAATACCTATACCGAATACAAAAGCATACTTGACGGGCATATTATTTTAATGTATAATAAATGCGATACACTGACAAGGGGCAAATTATGGAACTGAGGGAGCTTAAATATTTTCTTGCGGTGGCGCAGGAAGGAAGCATTTCGGGCGCGGCGGATTATCTTTACATAACCCAGCCCAGCCTTTCGCGGCAGATGCAGAACCTTGAAAAAGAGGTCGGCGGACCGCTTTTTGAGCGCGGAAGCAGGCGCATAACGCTTACCGAACGTGGCAGACTTTTGAAAAAGCGCGCCGAAGAGATGTTTGAACTTTACGATAAAACGCTTACCGAAATAAGCGCGCCGACAGCGGAACTCTGCGGCGAAGTTTTTATAGGCGGCGGGGAAACGCAGGCAATGCGCGCGGTTGTGCGCGCGGCGCTTAAAGTGCGCGAAAAGCACCCCGCGGTGAGGTTTCGCTTTTTCAGCGGCGACGCTTCGGCTGTGCTTGAAAAACTTGAAAAAGGACTTATAGATTTTGGCGTAATGCTTGATATGAACGACCTTTCGGCTTACAATTCGCTAAGGCTTTCGCACAAGGACCGCTGGGGCGCAATTGTAAGAAAAGACAGTCCGCTTGCCCAAAAGGAATATGTAACGCCCGAAGATCTGAACGGGCAGACGCTTATAACTTCCGACCAGGCATTTGCAAAAGGAATGCTTGCCGAATGGATGAAAGTATCCGCAGACAAAATCACCGTTGCGGCTACATACAATCTGCTTTACGTAGGTTCGCAACTGGCAGAAGAAGGCGCGGGTTACGCGCTGGGGCTGGAGGGCATAATAAACACCGAGGGAACAAACCTGTGCTTCAGACCGCTTGAGCCACCGGTATACAATCACGCGGACGTAATATGGAAAAAGTTTTCGGTATTTTCCAAACCCGCCGAAGCTTTTCT
>CAJLLH010000200.1 GCA_905207385.1 uncultured Eubacteriales bacterium | reverse complement strand
CTTCGGCGCCATGTACCAAGGCATCCTCCGTATGCTCTTTGTAGCTTGATCTTTTTTCCGTACGGCTCTCGCCGCACGTTCTACTCGTCCTTGCTTAACAAAAAATTCTACAACTTTAACTCGACTAATTTCTTCTTACTGCAGCTAAAAAAACCTTGCAAAATTGCTCGCTTTCTTTACTCGTATTAACCAAAATCAATCTGTAAATTGCCTTTTGTACTTGTTTTTTTTCTTTTCTATGCAGTTGTCAATCTTCGCTCAATCCGACAAAAGTCGGACTTTTCAGCCTTCTCAAAGAGAAAAACTAAGCTGTCCTCAACGACAGCTTTTACATCATATCAAAACATCTAATTAAAGTCAAGCGAATTTTAAAAAAAATTTAAAAATTTTTAGGATTTTCTTTAGCGTATTGTCGACGCGGCAAAATACCACAACATATTGTGGTTTATTTGTATACATATTATATAATAACATAGTTATAATTTTGCGCAACACATATTTTTTCGCTGAGGCGCGCCCGCGTTCGGTGGGCGCGCCTCATGAACTAAATCAGAATATTGCTTCATCGATAAGACACTTTTGCTTCAATGATACTATAAATAAAATTGAGTCGCGGTGTATGTATTTCGCCTTGCTGAAATATTTAATGTCCGCCAGGATACTCAATGCACCGCGCGCGTGGGTTCAGAAAAAAAGCGCACCAGGCGGTAAAGTATTTCCTTGTCTGCAATGCCTGCGACGGGCGCAAGAGGAAAATCGTCTGCCTCAGCATTGGAAGCGCGCGCTTTATCATAGCTTTGGTCAGCGGCTTTGTTATAATCTTCCCATTGACCTCCATTGTCTGCGGGTTCAGACCTGTTATCCACGCTTCCGTATTCTGCGTATCCCGCCGAGGAGTACGTTGTTCCGCCGCGGTCTTCTTTTGCACCGAATCCCGCGCCTACGTTCTGCGCTTCGGAAGTATTTTCTGACGAATTGGTTGAGGCATATTCGCCGTCGTTTTTATTTTCCGTACCGCTGAAAGCCGATATCACCTGTCTGAGCTCATCAGCGTTTTTTAACGCCGATTTAATTTCATCGCCGCCAAAAGTTTCGAGGACGGGTCTGAACTCATTTAAAAGTTTACCGCCGTCGCCCCTGCCACCGTACAAAAAAAGCATTAAAATCAAAAGAAGTTGCATAATTTTTTACCGCCGCATAAATTGATACTACTGATATTATATGCGGAGGGCGGCATGAAAGATTTTAAAAGTTTTTCAGGTAACGGCAACGACGGAAAAAAACCGAATAATTTTGAAGACGACAAAGGCGTTAAGCTTATCAAAAGCGTTGCGGAATCGATGAAGGGAAAAAGCCAGAGCGATATTATGCGGGCTGTAATAGAGGAAGCCGAGCGCGGCAAGAGAGCGGGCACGCTTACAAATGCCGACCTGGATAATTTTTATAATCTTTTAGCGCCCACTCTGGACGGATTCAGAAGGCAGAAATTGAAGAGCATAGTAGCAAGGCTTAAAAGAATATAAAATCAGCCGCGGCGGGGCGCAAATTTCAGCGCCCCGCCGCGACTGACCCGTTATTTAAGACATATATACGGTTCAATCTTAATTTTAACGTTGTCTTTGCATTATTTCGGGCATATATGCTGGGCAATTTGATTTTCCTGAGAGTAAAACTTTAAACAAACGGAATAGTCAAGCCATATATGCGGGTTAATTTTATTGGACGAGCGATTTTACGGCAGTTATGAACAGTTCAACTTCCCTTTCGGAATTGAACGCCGAAAGCGAAGCGCGAACAAGTCCGCTGTCTTTAGTGCCGAGCGCCTCGTGCATTAGCGGCGCACAATGCAGACCGCCGCGCACGCATACGGAAAACTCTTCAGAAAGGCGGTATGCCGCCTGTTCCGAACCCATTCCATCTACGGCAAAAGCGGCTATGCCGACGTAATTGGGGGCAGAATATAGCTTAACGAAAGGCAATTCGGCAAGTTTTTCGTGCAGAAGCGAAGTGAGATGATACAACTTGTCGCGTTCTTCGTTGAAATGCGTTTTAAGATACAACACTCCTTCCGCCAGCGAAACTATGGCAGGATAATTTACCGTGCCGCTTTCAAGCCTGTCGGGATAAAACTCAGGCATGTTGAGGTTGAAACTTTCGCTACCCGTACCGCCGTAAAGAATGGGCGCAGGGTCTACCCTATCGGAAAAAAGAATAGCGCCGCTGCCCTGAATGCCATACATGCCTTTGTGCCCCGCTACGGCGAGCGCATCTATTCCCCACGACTTCATATCTATTTTAATGTGTCCGCAAGCCTGAGCGCCGTCGCATATGAGAAGGGTGCGCGGAGGGATAGCCGAACGCAGTCTGGATATGTCGGGACAGGTGCCCGTTACGTTGGAAGCAAGAGTTATTACCACTGCTTTGGTATCGGCGCGGACCTTGGCGGCGAGCGCGCTCAGGTCTATGTCGCCGTGAGAATTGAGCGGCGCCAGTTCCACCTCTACCCCCTTGCTTTCAAGATACTGCAAAGGTCTTAAAACGGAGTTGTGTTCGGCAAAAGTTGTAACTACCTTGTCCCCGGGGCGAAGCGTTCCTAAAAGGGCGATATTAAGCGCTTCGGTGCAGTTTTTGGTAAAAATAGTGCGGTCACAGGAATAGCCGCCGAAAAATTCCATCAGCGCGCGGCGGCATGAATACACCCTTTCGGAACACGCGACGGAAAGTTTGTGCCCGCTTCTGCCGGGATTTGCGCAGAACTTTAATGCGGCGCTTACCGCAGACAGAACGCCGTCCGGCTTAAAGCCGCCCGTGGCGGCGTTATCAAAGTAAATCATTTTAGCAATAACCCCCTTAGCAATCATATTATATTATATACGCGGCGCGCGGACGTATGATTGACGATTTATGCGGAAAGTACGCCGCTTGGGGCGAAATTCTGTGCTTTCGGGCATACGATAGAAAAGGTA
>CAJLLH010000199.1 GCA_905207385.1 uncultured Eubacteriales bacterium | reverse complement strand
TTGATTGTATTTTTATAATTTTTAAGATATAATGTTTATTGTGATTATATCACATTGTTTGCAGCAAATTGAAATGATAGATAGCTGCGTCGCCCTGAAAAGGGCAAAAGTTATCGTTTAAATATTAATTTAAAGGAGAAAACAAAAATGGCAAAGGCTAAGTACGACAACAGCAAGCCCCACGTTAACATTGGCACTATCGGCCACGTTGACCACGGCAAGACCACTCTGACCGCAGCTATCACTATGGTAATGGCGTGCAAAGGTCAGGCTCAGAAGATGAGATACGACGAAATCGATAAGGCACCCGAAGAAAAGGCGCGCGGTATAACAATAAACACCGCACACGTTGAATATCAGACCGACAAGCGCCACTATGCGCACGTTGACTGCCCGGGACATGCCGACTACGTTAAGAACATGATTACCGGTGCCGCTCAGATGGACGGCGCTATCCTCGTAGTTGCAGCTACCGACGGTCCCATGCCCCAGACCCGTGAGCACATCCTGCTCGCTCGTCAGGTAGGCGTTCCTTACATCGTAGTATTCCTTAACAAGTGCGACCAGATGGACGACCCCGAACTTCTCGAGCTCGTTGAAATGGAAATCAGAGACGTGCTCAACCAGTACGGCTTCCCTGGCGACACTACGCCCATCATCAGAGGTTCCGCTCTCAAGGCGCTTGAAAAAGCTACTTCCGGCGCACCCGATGCTGAAGTTCTTGCAGCTCCCGAATGCCAGTGCATCCTTGAGCTTATGAACGTTATCGACGAATATATTCCTACCCCTCAGCGTGATACCGATAAGCCCTTCCTTCTTCCCGTGGAAGACGTATTCACGATTTCCGGCCGTGGCACCGTTGCTACCGGTCGTGTAGAGCGCGGCGTTGCACACGTTGGCGATCCTGCAGAAATCGTTGGCCTTATCGACAAGCCCGTTGGTACCGTTATTACCGGTCTTGAAATGTTCCACAAGAGCGTTGACGAAGCTATCGCAGGCTTCAACATCGGCGCACTCCTTCGTGGTATCGATCGTAAGGGTATTGAAAAGGGTCAGGTTCTTGCTAAGCCCGGCACCGTTAAAACTGCTACCAAGTTCGAAGCTCAGGTTTACGTTCTTAAGGCAGAAGAAGGCGGCCGTCATACTCCTTTCTTCAACCACTATCGTCCTCAGTTCTTCATCAGAACTACCGACGTTACCGGCTCCATCGACCTTCCTGAAGGCACCGAAATGGTTATGCCTGGTGACCACGTAACGATCACCGTTGAGCTTATCAAGCCCGTAGCTGTTGAAGAAAAGCTTAAGTTCGCTATCCGCGAAGGCGGCAGAACCGTTGGTTCCGGCGTTATTTCCAAGGTTATCAAATAAGTTAACAGCTTGAATTTTAAAAGCCGAGGTTTTTACCTCGGCTTTTTCTTTTATATAAACTAAATTTTCACATTGCTTTGTGTGTATTGCCTAATCGTATTATCTATGACGGCATTGTGCTGTCAGCATAAATGTATTGCTTGCTGTTTCCTTTAAAAAGCGGCCTTATTTGACGCGATGGTATAGGTAGGCGCGAAGTAGAGCAGAGGTAGCAACAGAGACGTGAATGGAGTTAAGGGTAGAGATAGAGTAAGAGTTAGAGTTAGAGTTAGAGTTAGAGTTAGAGCTAACTAAAGATATTATATTTTTGATTGTTTTGATATAATTCAGATGTAAAGCCGCTATAATTTCGTTATAAGCCCATCATATCCCACATTAGCCTCCCCTAAGCCAGTAATAATCTCGCTACGAGACCGCTAATTCCACTATTAAACGGCTTTAAGCCCGCCAATATCTCGGTTATGATACAGCCATGAACCAACAATAAGCCCGCCATAATGCCGCTATAAGCTTGTTATAATAAATTTTCGTTATCATAGCATAATAATATGTTATTTTGCCGATGCAAGTCCGTCATATTGCTGCGTGGCAGCTTATGCAAGGCATAGCTTTATTATCAGAGTACTTTATTTCTACGTATGATTAGGGTACGCTAATATCGGCTTTAATGTGGCCTTAACAGTGCGGCAGCATTGAGTATAAGGAATTTAGATGCAAATATTGATTTGAGAACTTTAAATTTATAGTACTAAAAAAACGGTGTGCGGATATCCGCACACCGTTTTTCTGTCATCAGAGCATTGTATTTTAATTAAAATGCAAATAAAACATTTCAAAACTGCTAAAAATTGCAATGTTTACTTGTCATTAAATTGTGGTGCTGTCTTACTATAAAATTCACAGTTTTCTTTTAATGTGCAATTTACGCAGTCAGGTTTCTGCGAATGGCATACTCTTCTGCCGTGATATATGAGCCAGTGGTGTGCCTTTGACCAGTCGGACCTTGGAATAACTTCCTTAAGCTGATTTTCAGTTTTTTCGGGCGTGGCAGCGCGCGCAAGTCCAAGTCTGTTTGAAACGCGGAATACGTGCGTGTCAACAGCTATAGCGTCTCCGCCGAAAGCTACGGCGTAAACAACGTTTGCCGTTTTTTGCCCTACGCCTGCAAGGCTTTTAAGTTCGGCGTGCGTTGCGGGAACCTGACCTCCGAATTTTTCAACAATATCTCGGCTTGCGGAAAGTATGTGCGCCGCCTTGCTGTGGTAAAGGCCGCAAGTAAAAATATACTTTTCCAACTCTTCTTGAGTGAGCGAAAGCATTTTTTCTGGCGTGTTGTGTTCTTTGAAAAGTTCCGCCGTAACTTTGTTCACGCGCTCGTCCGTGCATTGTGCAGAAAGAATAACGGCAACCAGCAGTTCGTAAGCGCTGCCATATTCAAGTGCGGGACGGGCATCGGGATATAATCTTTGAAGTTCTTTTAATATTTCTTCTGAAGTAGTCTTGTCCATAACTTAATATTAGCACTTTTTTTCGCCGTGCGCAAGCCTCGGCGCGCAAATCGAAACTCAGATTTATATAAATTCGGCAAATATTTTCAGTTTTTCTTCATGCGAAACGATGAACGGCGC
>CAJLLH010000198.1 GCA_905207385.1 uncultured Eubacteriales bacterium | reverse complement strand
GGGGGGGCACCCCGCCACAACCTTTACAAGCTTCTGCACGGCGTTCTTTTCGTCGTACGCCCACTGTTCGTGCGCCTCCAGTCTTGCAGACGGCTGACCGCAAATCATGCATCTGCCGCCCGCGAGCGCGCGGACGTGCCTGCTCAGCGCACCCCACTGCGCAGGCGTTAAAACCGAGCGCAGATTGGAATACCAACAGCTGTCAGGCACAAGTTCAAAATTGAGTTTATATTCTTTCATTCTGAGCCTTAAATTTATTAAAAAAATTGCAGATTTTAAAAATTGGACGGCATATATGCCCTAAACAATTAAACGAGGCGGGAGCGGCGCACCGCAAGTTTCCAGCCCGAAAGAAGTTTTTCGCGCTCCGATTTTTTCATGGAAGACGCAAAGTGCCGCTCTATTACCGAGCAGGAGCGAACCTCGCTTATATCGCGCCAGAACCCGCACGCAAGCCCCGCAATGTACGCGGCGCCGAGCGAAGTTACTTCGGTTACCGCGGGGCGTATTACCGAACAGTCGGAAATATCCGCCTGAAACTTCATAAGATAGTTGTTTGAGCTTGCTCCGCCGTCCACGGCGAGGTGAGAAAGCGTTACTCCCGAAGCTTCCTCCATTGCGCGCAGAACGTCGTTTACGCGGTATGCAATGCCTTCGAGCACGGCGCGGACTATGTGCTCCTTGCGCGCTCCGCGCGTAATTCCGCTTAATACGCCGCAGGCAGAACCGTCCCAGTAGGGCGCGCCCAGTCCGTTGAACGCGGGCACAAAGTACATGCCCGCACTGTCTTTAACCCTTAAGGCGAGCTCTTCCGTCTCTGCGGCTGAACTTATTATGCCGAGTCCGTCCCTGAGCCACTGTACCGCCGCGCCGCCTATGAATACCGAACCTTCGAGCGCGTAAGACGGCTTGCCGTCAACGCACGCGCAAAGAGTTGTAAGCAGCCCGTCGCGCACGTCGGGCGCGTTTGCGCCCGCATTCATAAGCAGAAAACAGCCCGTGCCGTAAGTATTTTTGGCATCGCCCTGGTCAAAACACAGATGACCGAAAAGCGCCGCCTGCTGGTCGCCCGCCACGCCGCGGATGGGAATTTCGCCGCCGAAGAAGTGTTTTTCCGTTACGCCGAAGTCGCCGCCGCCCGCTTTTACCTGCGGCAGCATGCATTCGGGAATGCCGAAAAGCTTTAAAAGCTCTTCGTCCCACTTTAAGGTGTGAATATTGAAAAGCATGGTGCGCGCGGCGTTGGTGTAGTCGGTTGCAAACACCTTTCCGCCCGTAAGCCGCCAAATAAGGTAGGTATCTATAGTGCCGAACAGCAACTCGCCCCGCTCGGCGCGTTCGCGCGCGCCCGCTATGTTATTAAGTATCCATTCAAGCTTGGTTGCCGAAAAATAAGGGTCGGGTATAAGACCCGTTCTGGAACGTATGAGGTCGGTAAACCCTTCTTTAACAAGCTGACTGCATCGTTCCGCCGTGCGGCGGCATTGCCAGACTATGGCGTTGCAGACAGGTCTGCCAGTATCCTTTTCCCATACGACAGTAGTTTCGCGCTGGTTAGTTATGCCTATGGCAGCTATGTCCGAAGGCTTTGCGCCCGCGCGTTCCATTGCATTGCTTACGGCGCGCAGAGAGGAAAAGAATATTTCCTCGGGGTCGTGTTCCACCAGACCGGGGGCGGGATAAATCTGCGGAATTTCCCTGCCGTAGGAAGATACCGCCGCGCCGCTTTTATTAAAAAGGACGGCACGCGTGCTTGTAGTGCCCTGGTCGAGTGCAAGAATGTATTTCATGTGCTCCCTCCGCGCTTTTGCGCCGATGTAATTCAAGTCACGTATAATTATATTACCGCCGCGCCGAGTTGTCAACGGCGGATTTTTTTGCGGCATTAGATTTTCATCGAATTTATTCCGACCTTAACTCCCGCATTTTATATGCGGCACTGTTTTTAATTTTTTATTACGAGCGGCGCACTTTTACATTTTATTAACAATTTATAAATTAAATTTTAAATGCCGCGCGATAATATAATAATATATGTATAAGCTGTGTGAAGAAGGAAAACAAAGAGCTGAATTCTGTGCTGAAATGAAGCTGAGCGGAGCGAGCCAAGCAAGCATTGAATGAAAAAGGTTGCGTTTGCGGCATAAACAAAAAAAAGACAAAAACGGCTAAAAAATAAATTTGTTTATACTAATTTTATAATTGTTTGATAATTACTTTATAAATGAACCTTATATTAATAACTGCAGAACACAAAGGAGAGTTTTATTTATGGAGAATACGTTGACCGCGTGCGGCGAAATTACCGAACAGCGCGAAGAAAGCAGCAAAAAACACAAACCGCTTACAATTTTCGGCTACGACGTACGGTACTTTATTATAGGAATGATAGTGTTTTCATTCTTCGGTTTCTGCGCCGAAAACATTGGCAGAATGACCGTACAGCACATTTTTGACTGCAGACATCAGCTTCTTCCGTTTTTGTTTGCATACGGAATAGCGCTTCTTGCGGTGTATGTGCTTATAGGAACTCCCGACGATTTAAGATTTTTTAACATACGCATTTTCAAAGAAAAAAACAGGCGCAATAAAATACTTTCGCACATAATTTATTTCAGCGTTATTTTTGTATTCATACTCGGCGGCGAAATAGGCGTAGGCATGATTTACGAAAAGTGTGCGGGTGTAATTTTGTGGGATTACAGCGATATACCCACACATATAACGCGTTACACCAGCATAATTACGACTGTGCTTTACGGCGGCGGTGTTTACCTTCTGATGGCGTTCGCTTTCAGACCGATGATGAACCTTATAATGAAAATGGGGCTTAAAGCCGCCACCATTATAGACTGCACGCTTGGCGTAGCCATACTTATAGACTTTTTTGTAATGATTATTATAACCTTTGTTACAGGCAGCGCGCCCAATTACTGGTCGATAAGCTGGTAAACGCGCTTAAAATTAAATAATTCACAATACATTAAGGCTTCATGCCTCCCTCCAAAAAACG
>CAJLLH010000197.1 GCA_905207385.1 uncultured Eubacteriales bacterium | reverse complement strand
AAATTTGCCGCGGCGCTTTTTTGTTATGCTTTTTTATCGTCGTCTTCCGTACTTGTTTTTGATTTTATGCTGTATTCAATCGAAGGTTTCACGTCAAGAATGCTCTGCACGAACTGTTCGTATTTTTCGCTTTCAATGACTACGTTTATGCAGCTTTCGTCTTCAAACATTACCGAAAGTTTGCCTGTAGTTCTGTCCAGCAGTACTGTATCGATTTTTTCTATGTTGTAGCTGCTTTTCAAAAATCCAAGGCTTGTTTTAAGTTTTTTGCCGTCAACCGCATAGTAAGAAGAAGTGAAAAACAGCAACGCTATTACAAACAGCGACACGGAAACAAAGAACTGAAGTACATACCTCACAATTGTTGCGGCTTGTATTGCCGAATGTTCCAGTCCGAAATCTATAACCTGCCACAGAGTAATTGCAAAAACCGCCGCGCCGAAAACCATAGCTACGGCGATAAATATATACATAAGTCTTGTAAACTTGTATCTGAAAATTTTCATACAGAAATTATACATCATTGCGCGCATAAAAGCAAGAGTATTTTTTGTGAAAAATAGCGGCATAGCCGCGTGAAAAGGCGCAAAAAGTTGCATATTTTTAAAAAAAGAGATATTTTTTGCCTTTCGCAGAAAATATTTTTGAACACCGCAAAAAATGTTTCCGCCAAAGTCTTGAATAATGCCGCGCTTTTTGGTACAATAAAGTTTGTAATAACAATCAAACAGGGACGGAGCAGATAAATGATAAAGCTTATAAAAGGCGGCGTCTACTATACAGACGGCGTTCTGCTTAAAGAAAATGCCGCGTTTATGGTCGAAGCCAAGAAGCTGAAGGCTGTAAAGGGCACAATGGCCTATAAAATACTTAAGGCTCACAACAGCGGCGACGAAGAAAATTTAAGAATAAAATTCGATGCGCTCGCCTCGCACGACATAACTTACGTCGGAATAATTCAGACGGCAAAGGCTTCGGGACTCAAGAAGTTCCCCGTATCTTACACGCTTACAAACTGCCATAACTCGCTTTGCGCGGTAGGCGGCACTATTAACGAAGACGACCACGTCTTCGGACTTTCCGCCGCAAAAAAATACGGCGGCAACTATGTTCCCCCTCACCTTGCGGTAATTCACCAGTACATGAGGGAGGCGGAAGCAAAGTGCGGCGCAATGATTCTGGGTTCAGACAGTCACACCCGCTACGGCGCGCTCGGCACAATGGCAATCGGCGAGGGCGGACCCGAGCTTGTAAAACAGCTACTCGGTCAGACTTACGATGTGAAGCGCCCCGAAATTATCGCCGTATATCTTAAGGGCAAGCCCAGAAAGGGCGTAGGCCCTCAGGACGTAGCCATCGCGCTTGTCGGCGCAACGTTCAAAAAAGGTTTCGTAAAAAACAAGGTGCTCGAATTCATCGGTCCCGGAATAAAGAACCTTTCCATGGACTTCCGCCTCGGCATAGACGTTATGACTACCGAAACTACCTGCCTTTCCAGCATATGGGAGACGGACGAAACCACCAAGGAATTCTTTAAAATACACGGAAGGGAGGGCGACTTCAAGGAGCTTCATCCCGATCAGCCCGCCTATTACGACGGCGCCGTAACTATCGACCTTTCGCGCGTAGAGCCTATGATAGCTCTGCCTTTCCATCCTTCCAACGCTTACACAATAAAGGAAGTAATAGAAAACGCAAAGGATATACTCGGCGAAGTTCAGGAGCGCGGCAACAAATTAAAGGGCGCTGAAACGTTCCATCTTACAGACAAAATAAAAGACGGAAGAATTCACGTAACGCAGGGCATAATTGCAGGCTGTGCGGGCGGCATGTACGAAAACATTGCCGAAGCGGCTGAAATTTTAAAGGGCAAGAGCTGCGGCAACGACGAATTCTCTTTAAGCGTATATCCCCAGAGCCAGCCCGTGTTCAAATGCCTTGTGGATAACGGATACGTTTCAACGCTTATGGGCGCTGGCGCGATAGTAAAAACTGCGTTCTGCGGTCCCTGCTTCGGCGCGGGCGATACCCCTGCGGACAACGGACTTTCCATACGCCACACAACGCGCAACTTTGAAAACAGAGAAGGTTCAAAGCTCGGCGAAGGTCAGCTTGCGGCGGTTGCGCTTATGGACGCGCGCTCTATCGCGGCAACAGCTGCCAACGGCGGCGTTCTTACCCCGGGAACGGAGGCGGAGTATACCAAAAAACTCAAGAAGTATTATTTCGACGGCTCTATTTACGAAAAGCGCGTTTACCGCGGCTTCGGCAAGGCTGAGCCCGAAGAAAATCTTGTATACGGCAACAACATAGCAGACTGGCCCGAACAGATACCTCTTGCAAACAGCGTGCTTATGAAGGCTGTTTCCGTGCTCACCGACCCCGTAACAACCACGGACGAGCTTATTCCTTCGGGCGAAACTTCTTCGTACCGTTCAAATCCTATGCGTCTCGCGCAGTTTGCTTTATCGCGCAAAGACCCCGAATATGTAGGCAGAGCTAAAGCCGTATTCGAGGACGAGAAGAAAAGAAGGGAGAGCGGTTCTCTGCCCGAAGAGGTGCTTGAGAAGGTCGGCATAAAGCTCGATAAAGATACAATGTACGGCAGCTGCGTGGTTGCGCGTAAGCCCGGCGACGGTTCTGCAAGGGAGCAGGCGGCTTCCTGCCAGCGCGTACTTGGCGGCGTAGCCAACATTGCACAGGAATACGCAACAAAGCGCTACCGTTCCAACCTTATAAACTGGGGCATGCTTCCCCTCGTTTGCCGCAACTTCGACTATAAAGTGGGCGACTATATCTACATTGAAAATATAGTCGGACTTCTTAAAGAGGGCGCGGACGTCGTTCCCGCAAAACATATTTCGGACGGCAAGGTAAAAAATATTCAGCTCGAACTCGGCTTCCTTACGCCTGAAGAAAAGCAGATAATTTTAGACGGTTGCCTTATAAACTTCAACAAAAATAAAGCCGGACTTTAAGGCTGTTCAGCGGGGCGCACCGTCCCGCTGAATTTATATGTTTAAGCGCGCCGCGCGGCATATTGCCGCGC
>CAJLLH010000196.1 GCA_905207385.1 uncultured Eubacteriales bacterium | reverse complement strand
CGCTCTTTCTTTAAAAATATCTTTCTGCCATAAAAACAAATGCAACGGCATTGTATGCCGTTGCATTTCCCATTATCTGAATTTTAAGCTTCGGATATCAAAGACTTTCAAGGACTTTAGCAATGTCGCCTACAGTTTTGATTTCGGCAACCTTGTCTTCGGGAATGGTCTTGCCCGTCTTTTCTTCAAGTCCCATCAGGAGTTCGACAACGTCGAGCGAATCAGCGCCGAGATCTTTAATAATATCCGTATCGGCCGTTATGGTAGCGGGGTCTACGTCAAGCTGCTCTCCGAGCATTTTCGCTATTTCTTCCAACATAAATTGTATCCTCCGAATGATTTGTTAGCAAATAAATTTTACAATAATTGGTCAATATTGTCAAGTTAATTTGTTAATTTTTTTACCTGCTTAAGCGACAGTCCTATGCGCTGTTTCTTTACGTCGACGCTTATCACCACCGCTTTAACCAGCTGACCTACTTTAAGCACGTCCGAAGGGTGCTTGATATAGCGGTCGCAGATTTCAGAAATGTGCACAAGCCCGTCCTGATGCACGCCTATATCTATAAACGCGCCGAAGTCGATAACGTTGCGCACCGTGCCGTCCACAACCATGCCGACCTGTAAATCTTCTATGCCCATAATATCCTTGCGGAGCTTGGGGGCGGGAAGCGATTCCCTTATGTCCCGGCCGGGGCGGAGAAGTTCGGTTATGATATCGCGCAGCGTTGCAACGTCGAGTTCTGCGTACTCCGCCGCCTTCTGTTCGCCGAAAGCCTTAACCTTCTGCGGAAGTTCTGCAAGCCCGCCAGCTTTTACGTCCTCTTCGCTGTAACCGAAAAGTTTTAAAAGCTTTTCAGCCTTCTTGTATGATTCGGGGTGCACGGCGGTATTATCAAGAATGTTGCTTGCCCCGGGTATGCGAAGGAAGCCCGCACACTGTTCATAAGCCTTTTCGCCCAGCCTTTTAACGTTTAAAAGCTGCGAACGGCTGGTAAATTTACCGTTACTCTCGCGGTATGCAACTATATTTTTGGCAATGCCTGAATTAAGTCCGGCTACGTGTTCAAGAAGGGACGCGCTCGCCGTGTTGAGGTCAACGCCTACGCTGTTTACGCAGTCTTCAACCACGCCGCCGAGAACGGTATCAAGCCTTTTCTGGTCTACGTCGTGCTGGTACTGACCTACGCCTATCGACTTGGGGTCAATTTTGATAAGCTCTGCAAGAGGGTCCTGCAATCTGCGCGCTATGGATATGGCTGAACGCACGTTGAGGTCGTAATCGGGGAATTCTTCCGCAGCCAAAGGACTTGCAGAATATACGCTTGCGCCCGCCTCGTTTACAACCATATAACTTACGTCGCGGTCAACTTCCTTTAAAAGGTCGGCAACAAAAATTTCCGTCTCCTTGCTTGCCGTACCGTTGCCTATTGCAATTATGTCAACGCTGTATTTATTGATAAAATTCTTTACAATCTTTTTTGCTTCTTCTATCTTGTTGAAAGGCGGAACGGGGTAAATAACCGAAGTTTCAAGCACTTTGCCCGTTTCGTCGACCACTGCAACCTTGCAGCCCATTCTGTAACCGGGGTCAAGGCCGAGCGCCACTTTTCCCTTTACGGGCGGCTGTAAAAGCAGAGGGCGAAGGTTTACTTCGAACATCTTTATAGCCTGTTCGCCTGCACGCTCTGAAAGCAAAGCGCGCACCTCACGCTCTATCGAAGGCTCTATAAGCCTGTCGTAGCCGTCGTCCGCAGCCTCGATTATAAGGTCGGCGCAAGCGCCCTTTGAATGTACGTATTTAGCCGAGCATACGCGCTTGGCAAGGTCGGGATTGAAATAAAGCTTTACCTTAAGGCAACCCTCTTTTTCGCCCCTGTTAACCGCAAGAACGCGGTGATTTTTTATTTCGGGAACGAGTTCGGCGTAGTCCGCATACATCGCGTAAGTACCCTTGCCGTCGTCGTTAACCATTTTGGACTGAAGCTCGCCGTGATTTTCAAACAGCTCCCTCAGCTTCTTTCTGAGTTCTGCGTTATCGGAAATAATTTCAGCAATTATATCTTTAGCGCCGTTTATCGCCGACTGTCTGTCGGGCACGCCCTTTTCTTCGTCTATATATTTATCGGCTTCGGCGTAAGGGTCGCCTTCCTGCGCCAGAATAAAATCTGCAAGCCCCTGAAGACCGCGTTCGATTGCGACGGACGCCCTTGTCTTTTTCTTCTGCTTGAAAGGACGGTAAACGTCTTCAATTTCGGTAAGAGTTGTGCACGCCGCGATAGCGTTTTCAATCTCTTCGGTCATTTTGCCCTGATCGGTGATAGACTTGCGAACTTCTTCCTTGCGTTTTTCAAGGTTGGTAAGGTATTCGTATCTGTCTACAAACTGCCTTAAAACCTGGTCGTCGATAGCGCCTGTCATTTCCTTGCGGTAACGGGCAATAAACGGAATGGTGTTGCCCTCGTCAAGAAGTGAAATAATGTTGTTCGTGTGTTCGGGTTTGAGCTTGAACTCCTGAGTAAGTTGATTGTTTATGTCCATAAAAATACGTAAAACCTCTTTCATTTTCTCCCGCAGAGCGGAAATTGCGCGGTGAAAAATTTTCCGCACCTGTAAAGTTCTACCATTGATTATTTTAATTTAAAAAGTGCATTAAGTCAATAGTTTTTTGAAAATTGGCAAAATGAAAACTCAATTCCTTAAGAACTGAGTTGCTACTTAAAAAACTATGTCACAAAAAATAAAATACTTAGTACAAAAAGCAAGGTATTTTAAACATGAATGTTTAAATTTAAAAGTGCAATGTGGAGATTTAATGTATTGACGCCGTGGAGCAATGTAAACTTACCAAGTTGCGCAAAATGTCAACTTACCAGGTTGCGCAAAAGCAAAACTTCTGGCGAAAGTATCTGACCAACTAAATTTATTAAAGTTTAACTACAATAATTTATGCCTGTTCATTGACTATGGCTTCAGCCTTTTTGTTGACTATGATTTCCGTCTGTACGATTTCAGTTCGGCTTTCTGCTCTGCGGAAATTCTGAAGCTGTCGCAAGCCT
>CAJLLH010000195.1 GCA_905207385.1 uncultured Eubacteriales bacterium | reverse complement strand
ATCGGCATTTTTCGGAAAAAGTCCCTTGACCTTACATATATAAAGTGGTATAATATCAGCGATGTCGCATATATGTGGCAATTGCGGAGGAAACTATTACTATGAAGAAATACGATTACCTTATTGCGGGCGCGGGGCTTTTCGGCTGCGTGTTTGCGCACGAAGCAAAAAAAGCGGGCAAAAAGTGCCTTGTTATAGATAAGCGCAGCCACATAGGCGGAAACATTTACACCGAAAACAAAGACGGAATAAACATTCACGTTTACGGCGCGCACATATTCCATACCTCGGACGAAAAAGTTTGGAAATACGTAAACCAGTTCGTTACTTTCAACAACTTCGTAAATTCGCCCATAGCGCGCTACAAAAACGAGCTTTACAACATGCCCTTCAACATGAACACATTCTCTAAAATGTGGGGCGTGGTTACTCCCAAAGAAGCTCAGGCTAAAATAGCAGAACAGATTGCGGAACTCAACATAGGCGAGCCCAAGAACCTTGAAGAACAGGGTCTTAAGCTTGTGGGCAGAGACGTATTTGAAAAGCTTATAAAAGGCTACACCGAAAAACAGTGGGGAAAATCCTGCAAAGATTTGCCCGCATTCATAATCAAAAGACTGCCCCTCCGCTTCGTTTACGACAACAACTATTTCAACGACCGCTATCAGGGCATAGCCGAAGGCGGATACACCAAGCTTGCCGAAAAACTGCTCGAGGGCACGGAAGTAAAACTTAACTGCGAATACTTCGATTTTATAAAAGCCAACCCCGACATTGCGGAAAAGGTGCTTTACACGGGCATGATAGACGAATATTACGGCTACAGGTTCGGCGAACTGGAGTACCGCTCGCTCCGCTTTGAAACGGAAAGGCTTGAAGAAGAAAACTATCAGGGCAACGCCGTTGTGAACTACACCGAACGCGAAATACCCTACACCCGCATAATAGAGCACAAACATTTTGAAAAGGCGCAGAGCCCCGTTACCTACATCACCCGCGAATATCCCGCGCAGTGGCACAAGGGCGACGAGCCTTACTACCCCGTAAACGACGATAAAAACAACGCGCTTTACGCTAAGTACAAGGCGCTTGCCAACAGCGAAAAGAACGTTATTTTCGGCGGAAGACTGGGGCAGTACAAGTATTACGATATGGATAAGGTCATTGCGGCTGCGCTCAAGTGCGCCGAAGAAAACCTCTGATAAAGCAGATAGCTTAATGTGCGGCGGGCAGATTTTTCTGCCCGCCGCATAAATTTATTGCAAAGCTAAGGTAACCGTGCATTAACGTTGATTTAATGCACGGTTTGTGGTATAATAATATTGTGAAACTGTTTGACATAAAATTCGGAAACAATCTTGAGGGCGCGGAAGAACTTT
This sequence comes from uncultured Eubacteriales bacterium, assembly GCA_905207385.1. Classification (GTDB taxonomy): domain Bacteria; phylum Bacillota; class Clostridia; order Christensenellales; family Borkfalkiaceae; genus Coproplasma. The sequence goes on along the minus strand of CAJLLH010000195.1, from coordinate 1,742 downwards.
TCGTCAAAGGCGGCGAATACTGCGCGGCAGACGGAAGCCTTACGCTTAAAGCGGGCGAAAGCGCGTCGTTTGAAACGTACTTCAACCTCTTCCCGCACCCAGAATACGCAGAATACTGCGGCATTAAAAGCGTATTTCTGGAACTTAAGGCGCAGGGCAGATACCGCATAGACTTTTTCGAGCAGAGAAAGAGCGGCAAAATGCTGCTTAAAAGCTATATTGCCGAAGGCGACTGCGCCGCAGAATGCAACCTTACAGGTGCGCACGAGGGCGGATACACCTACTTTACCCTTACCGCCGAAAGCGACTGCTCATTTTACCGCGGCGCGTGGGTTGCGACTAAAGCCCCCGAAAGGCGCGTTAAAATTGCCGTTGTAATATGCACTTACAACCGCGAGCAGTACGTGCGCGCAAACGTAATGCGCGTGGCGACCGCCATGGACGCCGACCCCGACCGCAAAGAACTCATTCACCTTTACATTATAGACAATGCGGGCAATCTGGAGCTTGAAAGCGGCGATTTTTACACGGTTGTGCGCAACCGCAATTTAGGCGGCGCCGGCGGGTTTGCGCGCGGAATGTACGAAGCGGCAAAAGATAAGTCGTTCACGCATATTCTGCTTATGGACGACGACATTTACTTCGACTTTACCACTCTTGACCGCACCTGCCGCCTTTTAGGCGCGCTGACCGAGAAACATAAAAATGCTTCCGTCGGCGGGGCGATGCTGGTTATGGATAAACCTTACATTCAGTACGAGTTCGGCGGATATTTCGACGGGCTTATATTCCGTTCGCTCAATCATAAGCTTGACGTGCGCAGAACGGAAAGTCTTCTGAAAAACCAGAACGCGCCCAAACCCAACTACAATGCCTGGTGGTATTGCTGCATGCCCGCATCCTGCGTTAAGGAACACGGTCTGCCTATGCCGTTTTTTATCAAAAGCGACGATGTGGAATACGGCATGCGCGCCATGGACGAACTTATACTTACAAGCGGGCTTGCCGTATGGCACCAGGACTTCGGCGCAAAATATACGGGCACGCTTGAATACTATATCAAAAGAAACGGAGCCGTTGCGGCGGCGCTGAGAATGCCCACCGGCAGCCTTAAGGCGGCGATAAGGTATGCGTACTTCATGTTCAAAAATCTTTCGCTTAAAAATTACGACTGCGTGGAATTAATTTACAAAGCTTACCTTGATTTCAGGGCGGGAAGCAATTTCTTTTTAACTGCCGATTCCGCCGACCTGAACGATGAAATACGCGCGCACGCGCAGAAATTTACCGACGAAGCCGAACTTGCAAAGGTTTGCGGCAAAAAACCTGAGCTGCCCGAAGTAAGACGCGAAAAGCGGCACAGCCTTGCCGCGTGCTTTTTGATGTTTGCCGAAAACTATATGCCCGCCTTCCTCTTTTCAAAAAAGGTCGGCGTAACAAACGCAGGCATCCCGCGCGCGTGGGACTGCTTCATGAAAAAGACCGTCGTGCACTACGACCCTTACAACGGCAAAGGGCTTGTGCTTAAGCTTGACACAAAGCGCAGAAGGAAGTTGCGCAGACTGACGTACAAGGTATTTTTCGGTCTGCTTTTCAATTACGGAAAAATAAAAAAAGATTATCGCAAAAACTGGCAGAAAATGTGTTCGGAAGAAAACTGGTGCCGGATGTTCTTCAAAAATATACAAAATTGACCCCTGTATATGCCACAACTATAAGAATATACGCGCGTTTGCATACCG
>CAJLLH010000194.1 GCA_905207385.1 uncultured Eubacteriales bacterium | reverse complement strand
TTGCTTAATCATAAATATATAGTTTTATTTGCAACTAATGTTTAAAAATTGAAAGTTTTATTTGCAAAATATGTCAAATATGAATAGTTTACATAGCATATTTATCGAACACTTTTGATTTTTATATCGTACTCCACCTTTAAAACAGACAGCACGTTATCTTTAAATTTTTGATAATCTTTGTATCTGAACTGATAGAGCATGCGCTCTGTTCCAAGAAGGTCGCATTTATTTTCGCGGCAGAAAGAAAGCAATGAATTTATGCGTTCTTCAACGGTTTTTGCCGTAGCATTCAACACCTCTTCGGAAACGAGGTGCGAATTTGCGCTGCCTTCTGCCGCGGGCTTACTTTCTGCCGCCTGAACGTTGGCAAGTGCGCGGTACTTTATTTTAAGAAGGGGCGCGCCGCCCTCTTCCCCCATTTTCATTTCGGCGGAGTTATTTTTCAGACCTACGGTATAGTTTTCGCCGTCGCATACAGAGTTTACTACAGCAAGGCGCACGCTGCTGCAAAGAAGGTTTAGCGCAAACGCCTGGTCTTCATCAAGAATGCCCACAAATCTGCCGCGGGAAAAAGCCGCCGTTGTAAGGCAGGTAAACTGCGCCGCACCCTCTGAAGATTTACCTTGCTCTCCGCCCGCAGAGCCGCCGGAAGTGCCGCCCGACCCTTGCGAACCGGAAGAAGCGGATCTTTCAGAACCACCGCCCTCCGTCTGCGCCGTAATGTACGGCATATAGACAGCCGCCGACGGCGAACCGCCGTCCTGTGCGAGGAGTTTTAAATTTATTGTGGAAGCGTTAGCAGAATTTCTGAGCTCTTCCGACATGGCGCGCTGTATTGCCGAAGCCGACATGCTTCCGTCAGACGGCTTTTTGCCGAGAAGGTCTTTGGCAGACCCGCCACACATGCTTACAAGCGCGGTAAGGGGAACGTAGTCGTTGCGGTAAAAATAGTCGAGCACGGTAAAAATATTCTGCTCTGCACAGCTTTCGCCTAAAATTACGAGGTTGCAGAATGCAAGTTTGGGGTAAAAGCCCGTTTTGGCGTTTATATCGTCCACGGCGTCAGCCACAGTCGCGCCGCTGCCCGTAACCTGAGTATACTGCTCGTTGCTTCCGCTCTGCGCTGGTGTAGGAACTGCCGCCTGCGCGGTTACTTCGTAGCCGTTTTCGGTAACGTCAACACCCACCGCAACCACTATGGAAGCCTTATGAATATCCACAAGCCCGAAATCGTTTGAAAAGAACAAAAACAGCATTGCGACGACCAGCACCGCAAAAGCTACGCGCGCCGCCTTTTGCATTAACGGAAATTTTCTCATTCAGCCTCCTTATAAGTTATCCCCCGCTGCCTTACCCGCGCGCAAGGAACTTATTTTTACCAGCGCCCAGACAAGCGGAGGCAACGCAAAGGCGAAAAGCACATACACCGCCCACATTATTCGTCCGTAAAATTCCTGCACCACAAGGTATTTGTTGTTGAAAACAAGCACGAGCGCTAAAAGCACCGCGTTCAGCACTACCGAAATGACCGCCGCGGCGGGTCTTACCGTTCTGCCAACGGTCTGTTCTTTGTCAAGCGCGCCGCATACGCACGTTACGCTGAGCTGAAGATAAAAAATCAGCGCAAACAACATGCAGATTTCCATTGCGTACACCGCGACGAGGTCTACCCTTCCCACAAGCGACAGCGCGCTGAAAAATATTGCAATTTTGCTGACCGCAAAATACTGGTCGGGCGCGAGCACGGAAAACACGCTGTAAAATACGGCAAGAAAAATTAAGACCACGAGCGCGGACAGCGCATAGGATAACGTTATTTTTGTGCAATCGCCCTTGCGATATTCAAATCTGCCCATAAGCATAAGCATTACCGCACCGTCGGTAAAGTTATAAAGCGCAAACCTTGCCCCGCCCAACAGCCCCGACGCGGGCGTTTTGAGTACGGGAAGAAGCCAGCTCATATCGCTTTCGCCGAGCGACATTATTACTATAGCCGCAAGCGCGGCGATAAACAGCGGCGCGGCGATATCAGCTACCCTTCCCGCGTTGCGCATGCCCTTTGCCGCAACGTAAACGGCGAGTATGAAAAAGGGCAGAAAGGTTATGAGTGAAGGTATGGTGTCGTAAAAAATAGCCTGAACAAACAGTTTCTGTTCGAGCATAGGAAGAAGCGCCGCCGCGACAAAAAAAGCGGCGAAAAGCCACATTAAAATTTTTGAAAACACCGCGCCGAACGCGTCCTGAGCAAGTTCGAAAAATGTTTTGTTAGTTTTTGAGCAAGCAAACGCCACCGCCCACACTACAGCCGTCTGCGCCGCGAGAAGAAACAGCGCGGGAAAAAGCAGGTCGTTTTTGCAGTAGTACGAAAGCAGGGCGGGCATCATAAGAATTTTGCCTGCCGCAGAATAAGCAAACATTATAAAGCACACCTGACGCGTGCAGATACGGTATTTCATAATATAGTCTCCGATTTTAACTGGCGGCAACGCTTGCCGTAACTTTGCTTTAACTTATTTTTTTACTTTAAGGCGCACTTTATTTTTGCTTTTAAGCGCCTTGGGACGCTGCGAAAGGGCATACATATCGCCTTTTATGAACCCGTCCTTCATATCGCGCGCGATAAGCGGCGCGAACGGCGCAGTAAGCGGAACGCCGTAGGCTTGCTCGGTTACAAGATAGCAGATTAAAAAGCTTGCAAACAGCACTATGCCGAAAGTGCCTATGCTGCCCGCTATTATAATAAAAATCCAACGCAGCGTTGCAGTTGTTTCCATTAGGTCGGGAACGACGTACAGACAAACCGCCGAAAACGCCACTATTATTATTGCGGGGGTTGAAACTATGCCCGCCGTAACCGCCGTTTCGCCTAAAACGAGCGCGCCGACTATGGAAATGGCAAGCCCGACGTACTTAGGCATTCGTATGGAAGCTTCGTTCAGCACTTCCAGAACAAACAGAGTTAAAAACATTTCCACGCTTGGCGAAAGAGGCAACCCGGAAACCGAGCTGGAGATATTTAACAGCAGTTTGAACGGTATAAGCTGAAGCTTGAAAAGCTGAGCCGCCACGTAAGCCGCAGGCAGCAGCACGCCGACATGACCAACGAACAGCGTGTTGTCCTCGTCCGAGAATTTATCGTGGAAGATGACCGAGATCATGCTTGCTTTGCTGTC
>CAJLLH010000193.1 GCA_905207385.1 uncultured Eubacteriales bacterium | reverse complement strand
GGGCGAATACAATCATCAGCTTGAAGCCAAAAACAGAATAAGGGAACCTGCCAAACTCAAAAAAGAGCTTGGAGATAACTATTATTTTGCCAAGGGTACCGACGGCTGCCTTTTTGTTTTCCCCGAAGAGATTGCAAAAGAACAGTTTGCCAAGATTGAGGAAGTAAAGATGTCCGACGCAGAAAAGCGTCGCGGCATAAGGGCATTCACGAAGTCATTCGTCCTCGCGGAAGAGGATACGCAGGGCAGGGTAGTTCTTCCCGCAAACTTAAGGGAGTTCGCCCATATCAAAAAAGACATCGTTTTTTGCGGAGTCGGAAACAGAGCAGAAATCTGGGCTAAGGAAGTCTACGACGAATACTTTGCCGACGACGATACAAACTTCAACGAGTACTTCGATTCCCTCGGTATTTAAAATGAGTTCGTTTTCACACTTTCCCGTAATGCTTGAAGAGTGCATGCAAGGTTTGCAGCCAAAAAGCGGCGGCATTTACTTCGACGGCACGTTAGGCGGCGGCGGGCATTCTTACGAAATACTTAAGCGTTCTTCGCCCGAAGGCAGACTTATAGCAACCGATTTGGACGATGAAGCGATAGCGGCGGCTACGCAAAAGCTTTCCGAATTTGACGGACGCTTTTCAATTCACAAGTCCAACTTCAAAAACTTTGAAGAGGTTCTGAATGAAGAAGGGGTCGATCTTCTCGACGGCGTGATGCTCGATTTCGGAATATCAAGCCATCAGATAGACGAACCCGGGCGCGGATTTTCCTACATGAGCAAAGACGCGCCGCTCGATATGCGTATGGACACTACGGCGCCGCTGACGGCGGAAGACGTTATAAACGAATATACGCAAAAGCAGCTTGCCGAAATCTTAAAAGAATACGGCGAAGAAAAATTTGCCCCGCAGATAGCCGCGAACGTGGTTAAAGCGAGGGAACATTCCCGCATAAAAACGTGCGGAGAGTTTGTAAAAATCATAGAAGAAAGCATTCCGAAAAAGTTCCAGCAGAACGGACCTGCCGCCCGTAAAAGTTTTCAGGCGATCCGCATAGAAGTGAACGGCGAGCTTTCAGGGCTGTACGAAGCAGTTTTAGGCCTTACCCGAAGGCTTAAAAAGGGCGGAAGGATAGCCATACTCACCTTTCATTCGCTGGAAGACAGAATTGTAAAAAACGCGTTCCGCTATCTGGAAACGGACTGCATCTGCCCGAAAGAGCTGCCCGTTTGCGTATGCGGAAAGAAAAAGGAAATAGAGGTACTTACCAAAAAACCTGTGGTAGCCGGTCCGAAAGAGATGGTATTGAACACGCGTTCGCGTTCGGCAAAACTCAGGGTAGCGCAAAAAATTATTTAGCGGTTTCAAACGGCCAGTGTTAAGGAGTGGATTATGGCAGTCGCAACCCCGGTAATCGAAAGGAGATTTTCACAGCAGATAAATGAAAGAGAAGAACGCGGCGGCATGAATGCCGACGAGCTTCACAACGCCCGCATGAAGGATAACCTTGCCCGTCTTCTCAATCCCGAATATAAAATCAAAGACGTCGTTGCAAGCATAGATACCGACGGTTCTCAGGTAATAAAATCGGCCGCACCCGCAGCCGATGTTTCCGCACAGCCTGCGGCACCCGCGCAGCTTTACGAAGCTAACGGCATAATTGCCCGCCGCGCACCCGCGCAGCAGGAGTATGTTCAGCCCGTACAGTCTGCCCCCGTATACCAGCAGCCCGCACAGTCTGCGGCTCAGCCTGTATACATGGTAAAAAATGCGCGCGCCAATGCGGATATTTTCAGGGCAGACAGCCCCGTTAACCGTCCCGCCCAGGCTTATGCGCCTACGCCCGCTCAGGCTTATGCGGCAGCAAGAAGCATGGCGGCGGCTCAGGCTGCGCCCGCGGTAATGCCCGCCGAGGAAGAAAGCGACGACCTTCGTCCTACGGCAACTACTATACAGTACCAGACCATAAGTGCCGACGGTACCGCCATAGCAGGCAGAACGCGCACCATGCAGGAGGGTGAAATAGCCCGTCCCGCAGAGCGCGAAGAAAGCGAAAGCAAAATCAACCTCACCAAGCGCGATAAAATAATTATAGGCGTAATAGTGGGGCTCATTCTCGCGGTGTTTGTGCTTATAATAGTTAACTCTGCAATCATATCCAACCTCAATTCGGATATTTCCCGGCTCGAGGGTATGGCAGATACAGCCCGCGCGGCTTACGAAAGCGCTTATTCGGAAGTTGAAAACGTAACTTCATACGAAAACGTTTACAACGTAGCTCTTGAACAGGGCTGGATAAGCTGAGATTTGGCGAATAAGTAAAAGCGGAGAAAAAGGCTATCAAAAACAAAATCAAAACTGAAAAATGCGGATTTTCCGTAACTGTTTTACAAAAGAGGTTATTGTCAGTCAGTCTGGCAATAGCCTTTATTTTTTGCGTAATTGCGTGCAGATTTTTCTGGCTTCAGGCTGTTCATGGCGAACAGCTTGTTATGCGCGCCGCCGACCAGTGGAACAGGGAAATACCCGTAATCGCATCGCGCGGGGTCATTTACGACAGAAACGGCACCGTTCTTGCGGGCAACAAAAACACGTACAGCGTGTTTGTCCGCCCTGCCGCGGTAGCGGACAAAGCTTATTGCGCTACCGTGCTTGCGGGAATTTTCGGGCTCGATAAAGACGAAGTCTTAGCCGAAATTTCAAAAAGCGGCGTTTCTGAAGTAACGGTTGCAAAACACGCTTCGGAAGAGCAGATACAGCAGCTCATATCCTACGATTTTTCTGGCGTGTACTATTCGCGCGACAATACCCGCGTTTATACTTACGGCGAAACGCTGTGTCAGGTGCTCGGCTTTACGTCTACCGACGGCTCGGGCATTTCAGGGCTGGAAAAATATTACGATACTTTGCTTTCGGGCAAAAACGGCGAAATTTTATACGCTACCGACATAGTCGGAATAGAGCGCGAAAATGCCGCCGTCGTATACAGTCCCGCGGAGGACGGCGCGTCGATTTATCTGACGATAGATCGCGCCGCGAACAAAGATCTGGTACAGAGAATCAAAGAAAAAGCATATCGCGAATAAAAACCTTTTTTTCGCATATATATCGGGAATAGACAAAAGAAAAATTTTTCAGAAGAAAAAAATTTCATAAGAAACGAAAACAGCCGGACAACTAAATACCATTCTTAGG
>CAJLLH010000192.1 GCA_905207385.1 uncultured Eubacteriales bacterium | reverse complement strand
CCGCCGCTCCGCTTCCACCGTCCGGAACTCTCTTAAAAGCCGACTATACGCGAGTTACTTTTTACTTCAACGATTTAGTCTATTAAATTGTCTGCATTATAACCGCGAAAATAAGGTTTGTCAATACCCGAACAAAAAATTTTTATGAAAAAATTAATTTTTTTGCACTGCGCACAAATTGCGGGCTTTACATAAATTCAGGCGTTACGCAATCGCAGGTGCAACACAATCGCGGAGCGACACGAACGCGGGCGAAACACAATCGCTCGCACAGAGCGCGTTAAATTATTAAAGCTACGGGCAACCGCAGCTTTTAAACTATTATTTATTTTCTTTGTTTTCAGCATCACCAGAAGCATTTTCAACGCCGTCGGAATTGTTATGCGCCTCAGCCTTGCGCTTTTTTACCGATATGGAACTGTCCGCAACAAACAGCGCAAGTACAGGCAAAAGAAGCGCCGCACATATGAGTATGCACTTGTTGCCAAGCGCGTCCGAAACAAATACGCTTACCGCCGCACCCGCAGCAAAACACAGAATGACAAAGGCATATGTGGCGCTCTTTTTAAATTCGCCCCTATCTTTTTCAGAAATGCCGTTGACAAAATGCATGACCGTCTGACGGATATTGTTTGTGCAGAACGTGGTTGCAAGCGAAACGCCGCGCAGTTTTGTAAAAGTGTTATACTGCACCGCGCACAAAAAAGCCACGGTAACATATGTGTACCAGTCGGACGCGCTTTCGGGTATGAAAGCCAGCGCGGCGAGCACCAAAATTTCCACCGCAGTAACAATAAGCGGCCAGTTGATTTTTTTCGAACGCGAGGGTATAAGCGTGGACAGAAGAATGCCGACTATGTACGCAAGTATGGAGTAAAGATATCTTAACCCACCCGAAAAATCGCCGCGCACAAAATCGATTACCAGCATAACAAGGTTGCCCGTCTGAGCATTGCAGAACACCCCGCCGTGCAGAAGAAAGGTAAAGGCCTCCAAGAAACCGCCCACTACCGCATACATTGCAAAAACGTAGGGCGTAAAATCTTTTTTGTAGTTATAAAACAGCATAGCAATACCTTAAAAGCAAAAATATTAATTAAGGCAAAACAAGCGGCAATATGCCGCAACTATTTAAAATTGACCCGCACATATGCGAAAATTGGCATTTTTGCAATTGAGCGCATAATATGCCGCAATCAACGCCTTTTAGTCCGCTTTAAAGCTGCGCGCGGTTTCCTGAATTTTACCTTGCGCGAAAAGCCGCGCGGACATACGCCGCGGGTAAAATTTGACCTAAGCCAGCCGCCGAAAGCTTTGAAATCTGAAACAAAGCGAGCCCTGTCCAGCACGGCGCAAAGAACAAATCCCAGAACCCAGAACAAAAGGGTCAGCGGCACGGCGTACCACAAAACAGGCGTATACGGTCTTCCCGTCGCGGCGTCGCCCATAAATATATCGGGAGTAAAAAAGTCGATTATGGGCACCAGCCAGGCAAAGCCGTCGTCGGGGCGCATCATCCAGCAGGGGTTTACGTTATACAGCGCGCTGAAGAAATTATCCTTCGACCAATCGCCGAGAAGCCCTACCGTATAGCATACAAGGTCGTTGAAAACTATAAGCAACAGCATTAAAAAAAACAGGAACGGGAACTTCCAGAAGTCGCGCCAGCAGAATTCGTAAAGACCCCACAATGCAGGCAGAAGGGACGTAGCCACAAGAAGTCCGTGGCACAGATAGTAGCGCAGAACATCCCACTGGAGCATAGTCTGACCGATATACCAGTGAGGCACTACCATCGTTATCACTCCCGCCACCGTACCCACAAACGAAAGAAACTGTCTTAAAGACCTGCTTTTTGAAAGCAGAACGAAAGGCGTTATTATTATAAGCACGGCGCACATGTTGTAAGCCGTATTTATGAGGTCGGGATAAGCGTTGCCGAAATAATGCGGATATATAAACTGTTTTAATATGTGTTGCAGAATATTTATTGCCGATATTACGAACACGACAACGGTTTTTGCGCGCGCCGAAAATTTGCGGAATGCAAAAAACAGCGCAATTATAACCGCGGCCGTTACTATAAACGGTATGAAATATGCTATCGAGCCGTAATTTATTATCATTTTTCCTTACTCTTATTAAGCGCGCAAATATAAGAATTTAACCGCTAACGCTTATTGCTTATGCATTTATTATAACACCGCAAGGGCATAAAATGCAACAAATACGCATACATCACCCTCTATGCTCCACTACGGCAGAAAAGCATAACTTAAAGGCATGGAAAGAAAAACAAAATAAGCATTTTACATTGCAAAAGCTTGCGAGTATAATTAATACAAAACCAAAGACCAAATCTGAAATTTATAGTGCGCAATGAAGTGCGGAAAATTTAATCATACAGAATTAATGCGGCGTTTAAAGCGGCGCGGGGTCGGTTATAAATATTTATTATGAACACGACAGAAAACAAAAGATTTGACGAAGAGCGCGCGTTGTACGCTCAGGAAGATACAAAAGTTGTAAATTGCAGGTTTGAAGGACCTGCCGACGGAGAATCGGCGCTGAAAGAATGCAGAAACGTTGTAATTGAAAACTGCTTCTGCGATTTAAGGTACCCTATGTGGCACTGCGACAAAATTGAAATAAAAAATACCGTACAAACGGAAAATTGCCGCGCCGCACTGTGGTACGATACAGACCTTATTATTGAAGGAAGCACGCTTGACGGAATTAAAGCCGTGCGCGAATGCGCAGGCGTTACAATTAAAAACTGCAAAATAAATTCGCCCGAGTTCGGCTGGCGGAGCAAAGGCATTAAAATTGAAAATACCGCACTGTGCTCGCAATACGCATTTTTCGAATGCCGCAACATTGAGGCTGACGGGCTTGAACTTACGGGCAAATACACATTCCAGTACATAGAAAACGCAACGTTCAGAAACTGCCATTTTGATACCAAAGACGCATTCTGGCACTCAAAAAACGTAACCGTTTACGACAGCTTTATAGGCGGCGAATACCTTGCATGGTATTCCGAAGGGCTTACGCTTGTGCGCTGCCATATAAAGGGAACGCAGCCCCTTTGCTACTGCAAAAACCTTAAACTTATAGATTGCACTACCGAAGACTGCGACCTTGCGTTTGAATACAGCGACGTTGAGGCAGAAATAAAAGGCGCAATAGTTTCTGTAAAGAA
>CAJLLH010000191.1 GCA_905207385.1 uncultured Eubacteriales bacterium | reverse complement strand
TTATTTTAATTAATCAGGGCATATATGCGGGTCAATTGCCGCATTCATAAATAAGGCTGAGCGGCTTATTTCAGTTTGGAAAGCGCGCTTTTTGCGGCGTTGCGCTCGGCCTCGCTTTTGCTTTTGCCCGTGCCCGAAAAACTTTTACCGCAGACGAGCACGTCGCATACGAAACCCTGTTTGTCCGCGTCGTCGGACGGGCGGGTATTGTACACGGGCAAAGGCTGTCTTTCGCCAAGCCCCTGAACGTATTCCTGAAGGTTGCCCTTATAGTTGCGCGGCGCAGAGACGTGCGCCGCGAGAAGCGTTCTTTTTATGAATTTTTCGGCAGCAGCATATCCGCCGTCGGTAAATATAGCGCCGCAGACCGATTCATATACGGACGAAAGCGGCTTTTCGCCGACATCGGGCACGCCTTTAACGATGTACGAAGGCAGCTTAAGCTTTTCCGACGCAATTTTAAGCGGCGCGTGGGAAACCAGCTTCTGACGCTTTGCCGTCATTTCGCCTTCCGTGCCGCCCTCGGCGTACAATTTGTCGGTTACGACGAGCTGAATTACCGAATCGCCCAAAAATTCAAGCTGTTCGTAATTTTCCGTGCCCGACGCCGAAGAATGTGTGAGCGCGCGGATGAGCAATTTTTTATTCCCGAACGAATAACCGAGCTTTTTTTCCAGCGCGGCAAGTTCGGAAGGAGAAAAATTTCTGCGCTCCACCGTTACTCCTCTTGAGGGATAAGGTTATCCCAGTCAACGGAAGCAAGCATTTCTTCTATCTTGCCTATAAGGTTGCCGCGGTAAATTGCCGCCGCATTCTGCACGGCAGCCGTTATCGTGCGCGCCTTTGACGAACCGTGGCTTTTTATTACCACCTTTTTAACGCCGAGAAGGAGCGCGCCGCCAACAGCCTCGAAATCGAGCCGAGCGCGCATGCGCTTGAACGCCTTCATTAAAAACAGACTGCCTATTTTGGAAGAAAGCGAGCTTGTAGCCTCCTTTTTGAGAACGGAAAGTATGAGCTTGCCGCAGCCTTCCATAGACTTCAGGGCGATATTGCCCGAAAAACCGTCGCTTACGGCGACGTCGCAGTCGCCGAGCATTATGTCGCGCCCTTCGATGTTGCCGCCGAAGTTGATTACGTCCATTTTCTTCAGAAGCTGATAGGTCTGCTGGTGCAGAGGGTCGCCCTTATGCTCTTCGGTGCCGTTGTTCACAAGACCTACCCTGGCATTCTGTATGCCGAAGCCCGCCGCAGCATAGGCAGACGCGAGCACGGCGAACTGGCAAAGCATGGAAGGCTTGCATTCGGCATTCGCGCCGCAGTCGCACAAAAGGGTATAGCCGCCGCGTATGTTGGGAATCGCGGGGCAGAGCGCGGGACGCTTTACGCCGCGTATTCTGCCTAAAAGCAGCTGACCCGCCGCGATTGTAGCGCCGGTAGAACCCGCCGTAACCAATGCGGCGATTTCGTCTTCCGACTTCAGCGCCCTGAACGCCTTAACGAGGGACGATTCCTTTTTGCGGATGGCCTCGGTAGGAATGTCGTTCATGTCTATCACGTCGCGGCAATCCATTATTTCAAGGCGGGATTTATCGTAAGAAAATTTTGAAAGCTCCGCCTCTATGACTTCCTGTTTGCCTGCAAGTATAAGGTAAATATCCTTGTCCGCTTCAAGCGCCTTAACCGCGCCTTCTACGGGAGCCGCAGGCGCATTGTCGCCGCCCATGGCGTCTACTAAAATCTTAATCATAAAAAATCCTCTCGCGCAGCGCAAAGCGCAGCAGAATTCCGCACAAACAAAACTGATGGTTGCGGCATATATGCGCGGCAATTAATTTTTGCGCAAATTTTTATTCAGCGTCCGCACCCATAAAAGCGCGGAGTTCCGCCGGGCATAAGGCGCGGCGGAAATAAAAAATATCAGCTTATCAGAACTGAAGATTGCCGACCGTTCTGGGAAAAGGTATAACGTCCCTTATGTTGGATACGCCAGTCAGATACATTATAAGCCTTTCGAAACCTAAACCGAAGCCCGAGTGAACGCAGCCGCCGTAACGCCTTAAATCGGTGTAGAATTCGTAATCTTCGGCTTTGAGGCCGCACTCTTTCATTCTCTCCTCGAGCACGTCAAGCCTTTCCTCCCTCTGGCTTCCGCCTATAAGCTCGCCTATGCCGGGAACGAGAAGGTCGGCGGCGGCAACGGTCTTGTTGTCGTCGTTAAGGCGCATATAGAACGCCTTGATGCCCTTGGGATAATCGGTAAGGAAAACGGGCTTTTTGAACACCGTTTCGGTGAGATATCTTTCGTGTTCGCTCTGAAGGTCGCAGCCCCATTCAACGGGATATTCAAAGGTTTTGCCCTCTGATATTGCCTTTTTGAGTATATCTATCGCCTCGGTATAAGGTAGGCGCACGAATTCGCCGCCTTTGAGCGCTTCAAACCTGTCTTTAAGTTCGGGGCACACCCTTTCGGCGAGGAAATCAACTTCGAACGCGCACGTTTCGTGAACATATTCAGCTACGAATTTAACCATAGCTTCGGCTACGTCCATATCCCCCGCGAGGTCGCAGAAAGCCATTTCGGGCTCTATCATCCAGAACTCTGCGGCGTGGCGCACGGTGTTGGAATTTTCCGCGCGGAATGTGGGACCGAACGTGTAAACGTTGGAAAACGCCATGGCGTACGTTTCCACGTCGAGCTGACCGGAAACGGTGAGCGCCGCCCTTTTGCCGAAGAAATCTTTGGAAAGGTCGGTTTCGCCGGGCTCTAACGTGGTAACCCTGAACATTGCGCCCGCGCCTTCGCAGTCAGAACCCGTGATTATAGGGGTGTGCACGTAAACGAAACCGCGGTCGTTGAAAAATTTATGAATGGCGAACGCCGCCTGCGAGCGGATGCGGAACACAGCGCCGAACAGATTTGTTCTGGGGCGGAGGTGCGCAATTTCGCGCAGAAATTCGGGCGAATGCCTCTTCTTCTGCAAAGGATAGGTAGGAAGCGACGCGCCGTCTACAATAACTTCTTCTGCGCGCAGTTCAAAAGGCTGGCGCATTTCGGGCGTGAGCACGACTTTGCCGCGCACGGTGAGGGCTGCGCCTACGCCGCAGTGCACGATATTTTCGTAGTCGGCAAGCTTTTCCCTTTCCAGAACGACCTGACAGTTTTTCTGGCAGGTGCCGTCGTTGAGTTCAATAAAACCGAAATTTTTGCCGTCGCGCA
>CAJLLH010000190.1 GCA_905207385.1 uncultured Eubacteriales bacterium | reverse complement strand
CTACGCGCACGCCGTCGAGCATGTCTTCGACCGAGCGGTTGGAAAGGCAACCGTATGCGGGGAAGCTGGAGACATCGAAATACACGTCGCCGCTTTTTGCCGCGTAGGCGTGACCGCCTTCGATAAGCTTTTGTATGAAGTCTATGATGTTGCCGATGTTTTTGGTCGCCTTGAGCCATACGTCGGGGTCGTCGACGCCGAATTCGCGCATTACCTTATCGGTCTTTTCTATCATCATTTCGGCGTAGCTGTCGGCGGGAATGCCCGTTTCCTTGCTCTTTGCAATAATTTTATCGTCTACGTCGGTGTAGTTGCGCGCATACTTTACGTTGTAGCCCTTCTTCTGAAGGTATTTGCGCATTATATCGTAAATGAGCGCCTGGAAGCCGTGGCCTATGTGCGGCTCGCCCGATACGGTTATGCCGCAGGCATACATTTTTACCTTGCTTTCTTCTATGGGGGTAAAATCTTCCTTGCGACGCGTAAGCGTGTTGTATATCTTCATTATATCACTTCCTTAAAATTTAAGCGTGTTTTTTTACATTATAATATTATGTATGAAAATAAAAAACTTAAAATTTGTGTTTAAATCACGATTTGGTTGCGTCGCCGTCTTCACCTTTTTCTTCAGGCAAGGCGGGAGCCTGAAGCGCTTCGGTAAGCGAGGTGTCGGGCGCAACCTTTTCGCCGCACTTTATTTCGTTTATGAAAGCTTCCTCCGCGGGAGTGTATACGGGGAAAACGTCTTCGCCCACAATTTTGCGAAGCTCGGTTTCCAGCTTTATAACCCTTTCGCGCAGACGGCATATTTCCTTTGCGTAGGGGTCGCCCTTCTCCTGATAGAGGTCTACGCCCTCCTTGCTGCCGCCTATGCGGACTACGCGCGCGGGAACGCCTACAACCGTAGCGTGCGGGGGTACGTCCTTTAATACCACTGCGCCCGCACCCACCTTGGCGCAATCGCCAACGGTTATTCCGCCGAGCACCTTTGCACCCGCTGAAATAACGCAGTTTTTGCCGATTGTAGGATGCCGCTTGCCCGTTTCCTTACCCGTGCCGCCGAGGGTGCAGCCCTGATAAATTACAGTGCCTTCGCCTACTTCGGCAGTTTCGCCTATTACAACGCCCGCGCCGTGGTCAATAAATACGCCCGGGGCGATTTTTGCGGCGGGGGGGATTTCAATGCCCGTAAAAAATTTGGCCATCTGGCTTATGATGCGCGCCAGAAGTCTTAACTTTATTCTGTAAAAGAAGGCTGCCGCCCTGTGCCACGAAAGCGCGTGAACGCCTGAATAAGTAAGCCAGATTTCAAACTTGCTTCTTGCAGCGGGGTCGTTTTTTTTGGCGGCGTTTATGTCCGCCCTCAGTCTTTTGAAAAACATGTTTGCTCCTTACGCAAATTTATAGTTAATCCGCACATATGTGCGGGGCAATTTATAATTTAAAGCAGTTTTATAAGCCTTATGCTGCGGCTTGCGCCGACGTTAAAAGCCGCTGTTTTCAGCTTAAAAAAGTAAGATTATGCGCACTGTTTGTCTGCACGCTAATTGCGGCGCGTTGCGGCGCTGTTTGCTGTCGCGTTAATTGCAACACATTAGTTACCGCAAGTTAGTTGCGCACGTCAGTTGCGGCGCTGGTTGCAGGTTCAATTACGGAAGCCTTGCCAAGAAGAATTTTAAGGTTAAAAATAAGCGCCCCGCATACACTGCGAAGGCGCTTTACCGCTGTTCCACTTCACTTCCGCCGCATAATAATATATGCCGCGCTCTTTTACCCTGTTACGGGAGCAACCCGCGGGGGCATTTCCTCCCCCGTTCTTGAACAAAAACGTTCAGACGGCGCATACCCTGCCGCGGCAACTGCGGAATTTTCAGCTACCTTCCGCTCTCTGCAACCAGCCGTGCGGCAATTTTTCCGTCATGCGAATCTATTTAATTAAAAATACAGCTTGATTATAATATACCGCCGCGTTTTAAGCAAGTAATTTGACGCGGTTTTGTTTAAAATTAATGCGCGTTGCCGTAACATTCAGCCGAGGCAAAGTTATACAAAGTTAAACCTGTTTCAATCTTCTCAGACGTTTTTGGAGTCGAGCTTGAATACGTCGCGCGATTTGCCTATGACGAGTATATGGTCGTCCGCCTTGAAACGGTAGTCGGGCATGGGCGTAGGGTCGAGCACTTCGTCGTTTTTTATTGCGACTATATTAACTTTATAGCGCTTTCTGACTTCGAGTTCGGCTATAGATTTGCCCTCCCACGACTTGATTACGGGGACTTCGAATATTGCATAGCCGCCTGTAAGCTGGATATAGTCGCAAATGTTGTTGCCGCCCATACGCATTGCAAGCCTGTCGGTTGCGTCGCCGTCGGCATACACTATTTCGGCTGCGCCAACTTTTCTTAAAAGGTCGCACTCAATCTCGCTGCGCGCACGGACTACAACGTACTTTGCGCCAAGGCGCTTTAAGAGCATCGTAGTTATCATCGAAGCTTCAAAATCATCGCCAAGCGTTACGCATACGACGTCGTAAGATGCCACGTCGATTTCCCTTAATACGTCTTCGTTGGTAAAATCGCCTATCTGTGCGTCGGCGAAGCGCGTGGCAAGCCTTTCTATGCTGGCGGCGTTTCTGTCGAAAATAAGCACGTCGTGACCGAGGTCGCGCATCTTTTCAGCAAGATGCGCACCGAATTTGCCTATACCTATTATTAATACACTCTTTTTCATAAAACTCCGTTTGAAAAACGATTGATTGCGGCATATTGCCGCACCTTTTTATTAAGCAGCCGCAACGCGGCTTGAAAATCAACCTATCATTATATGTTCGGGCAGCCTTGTGATTGCGGGAGGTCGACGCGTTTCCGAGAATACAAGAACAAGCGTGTAGCCGCCCACTCTGCCGAAGAACATTAAAAGTATGAGTATTATTTGGGAAATTGCTGAAAGTTCTGCCGTTATTCCCAAAGTAAGTCCCGTTGCGCTTATTGCCGAAACCACCTCGAAAAGCACAGACTTGAAGTTGATTATATTTTTTACTTCCACGCCCTCTATCGTCGTGTACCAGTCGCCGTAATCTGACTGATAAGGCGTGCCGCCGTCTATTCCGCAAATTACGAGCACGCTTGCAAGTATTGCAAAAACGTAAAGCATTGTAACGGCAACGGCGCTCTGCACGTCGTCGGACTCTATGCCGCGCTTTAACACGCGGACCTGCTTTTCGC
>CAJLLH010000189.1 GCA_905207385.1 uncultured Eubacteriales bacterium | reverse complement strand
TCGCTCGTCAAGTAAATTTCAGCTCCCGCGCGTTCCGCGCGGGAGCGTATAAAAATTCGGGCGTGCAGGTCGGGATAAAGCAAAATGCCGCAAGAGGTTAACAATCTTGCAAATTTTAAGTCTGTTTGTCCGCCGCGCTTGACTTTGACAGGCGTTTTGGTATAATTTTTATAAAGGGGCATATAATACGCCGCTTGTAACAATTAATTTTAAAGGGAGGAATAATTGTGAACCTTTTAATTACAATTACGGATAAGTTTGCCGGGCTTCCGCTCTGGGCGTGGATAATAATCGCCGCAGTGGTGCTCATTGCAATAATTATTATCGCCGTGGTAGCGGCAAAAATTGCCCGTGCCAAAAAGCAGAACGCGTCTGACGACGCCGAGGAAGAGGAGGACGGCTTTTCTTCTATCGCCGACGACGCTACGCCCGTCGAAGAGAATGTGCCCGCCGAACCCGTAAAGGCTCAGACTGAAGAAAAACCTGCGGAAAAACCCGCAGCCAAGGCAGAACCTGCCAAGAGCCAACCCGCAAAAACCGAACCTGTCCGCGCAAAACAGACCCAGACGGCAGAAAAGCCCGCCGAAAAAGCTCAGCCCGCAAAAGCTGCGCCTGCGAATGCTGCGCCTGCCGCACAGGCAGAGCAAGCAGAGCTTGAAGCAATTGCAAAGACGACAGGTCCCAAGGTTTATCATATAACAAAGCGCATGTCCGACGGCAAGTGGCAGATAAAGTTCAACAAGGGCAAAAAGGCCATCAAGCTTTTCGATACCCAGATGCAGGCCATAGATTACGCCAAGGCGCTTGCGCAGAACCAGGAAGCCAGCATAATGATACATAAAGAGGACGGCTCGTTCAGAAAACTCCGTTACGATAAACCCAACAAAAAAAATATAAAAAGTTAAAAAGCCCGCAGTTTTCTGCGGGCTTTTTTTATAAATGTATCAATAATTCGGGCATATATGGGGGTCAATTGCCCTTGTGTTATTCATAGAACGGGTCATTCGGCGTACATTCAAGAATGTCGCACAGCGCTTTTAAATTTTCAAATTTGATTGCGCTTGTCTGGTTGTTCACAAGTCTGTTAAAATTCTGGTAGCTAAGTCCCAGCTGAATATAAAGCCAGTATTTTGTTTTACCCTTTTCTTTTAATATGTCAAGTATCCTCAGCTTCATTTATCACCCTCACGTACTTATTAGTTAATGCATACATGATATACTTTGTTATCCTCGCCTGTATACTCGCCTGTATAGATGTATAAGATATATAATGTATGCATAATATACCCCGCGCCGCGGCAAATGCGCCGTGGGTAAAGTGCAAAACTAAAAAAGCGTAGGAGCGGTGCGGCTGAATTTGCGTCGGGCTTTTCGCGCGACAAATGCGTCGCGATAAATGCGGAGTTGCGTAAAAGGTGCGTCAGATAAA
Organism: uncultured Eubacteriales bacterium; assembly: GCA_905207385.1. Lineage (GTDB taxonomy): Bacteria > Bacillota > Clostridia > Christensenellales > Borkfalkiaceae > Coproplasma. The sequence continues at coordinate 1,844 of CAJLLH010000189.1, read as the reverse complement.
CTGTAAGGCAAAGGGGCTGGGTTGCTCTTTACATTTTTATTGCAAAATTTAGCACTTTGTTGAAATTTTATCGTGAAATTTTTTATCGCAGAGGCAATTGCGTTCAAGTTTGCCCCGTCATAAGTTGCCTTTTGGTTTTGTATGTGTTAAACTATATGTGTACTGTGTGAAAAAAGAGTGAAACTTTTTTTGCGCATGCGAAAACATCTGATATTTTACAAACGGAGGTTATTTATGACTGATCAGACGCAGATTTCTACGGAACAGTCCGCAGAAGTCGAAGTCGCCGAGCAGCCTACTCCCTCCCCCGAACCCAAAAAAGGTTTCTGGGGCAAGGTAGATAACTGGTTCGGCATCACCAAAAGCGGCTCCAACTATCGCACGGAAATAGTTGCAGGTCTTACCACGTTCATGGCTATGGTTTACATACTCATGGTTAACGCGGGAATGTTCTCGGGCGTAATTACAGACAGCTCCGACCCTTACGGCGCCGCTTACATCGCAACGGCTATAGGCGCGGTTATCGGTACGATGCTTATGGCATTGTTTGCAAAGATGCCGCTCGCTCAGGCTTCTGGCATGGGTATTAACGCATTTATCGTTTACACCCTCATCGGTCTTACCGACCTTACCTATGCAAACTGTATGGTGTTCACTCTGCTCGACGGCGTTATTTTCCTTCTTCTCACCACAACAGGTTTAAGGAAAAAGATATTCGAAGCCATCCCCGCAGCAGTTCGCCACGCTGTTCCCGTAGGTATAGGCATGTTCATTGCCTTTATCGGCCTTCAGCAGGCAGGCGTTATTGTAAGTTCCGCTTCTATTAATCCGGACGGGTCGCTCAATCCTGGAACACTTACAGGCCTCGTTTCCTTCAACGTTCTTGCCGATCCCTTCATGACATATAGCGCAGGCACGGTAGGTGGCATGCTTCCCGCAATCGTTGCAATCTTCGGCGTTCTTGCAATAGCTATTCTTTCCAAAAAGAACGTTAAGGGCGCAATACTCTGGGGTCTTCTCGGCTCTGCAGTCCTTTACTACATTCTCGCAGGCATTGCTTATGCCGCTAACGTACAGGCTGCGGCAGACATGTTCAACGATATCAGCCTTTCCAACCCCTTCAACGCATTTGCAGCCTGGGGCAAAGATTCCGTTGGCGCTGTGTTCTATGAAGGCTTCGACTTCTCGCAGTATCTCGGAAAAGACGGCAACAGCGTCGGCACTCTTATAGTAGTTCTTATAACCTCCGCACTTTCTCTGTGCATGATAGATATGTTCGATACCATCGGTACCCTCTACGGCGCATGCGCTAAGGGCAACCTGCTCGACGAAAACGGCACTCCCATCCGCATGGAAAAGATGATGCTTGCAGACGCTATCGCAACCTGCACTGGCGCTATTGCCGGTACTTCCACGGTTACCACGTTCGTTGAATCTTCTTCGGGCGTTGTAGCAGGCGGCAGAACGGGCTTCACTTCCCTTGTAACCGGTCTTTGCTTCATAGTAGCAATGTTCTTAAGCCCCATCGCTCAGCTTATACCCCGCAGCGCAACGGCTACGGCTCTCATCTGGGTAGGCGTGCTTATGATGACTTCCGTTACCAAGATTGATTGGACCGATGCAGCTGAAGCTATCGTAGGTTTCATGACCTTCATCATAATGCTTCTCGGCTACTCCATATCCAGCGGTATCGGCTTCGGTATTCTCACTTACATTGTAGTAAGCGCGTTCACCGGCAAAATCAGAAAGATTTCCGTACCTACCTGGGTTATCGGTGCAATCTTCCTTGTTACGTTCTTAATTACTTAAATAAAAATTATAAAACATGTTTTGTGGATAATTTT
>CAJLLH010000188.1 GCA_905207385.1 uncultured Eubacteriales bacterium | reverse complement strand
TAGGCAGCGGCACCGGCAAGACGAGCGGCAAGGGCCACAAAGGTCAGTGGGCGCGTTCGGGCGGCGGCGTACGTCCCGGTTTCGAGGGCGGCCAGATGCCTATCGCAAGGCGTATCCCCAAGAGGGGCTTCCACAACAAGTGGGCAACCTGCTACCTCATCGTAAACCTTTCTCAGCTTGAAAATGTGCCCGCAGGCACCGTTGTAGACTACGACTACGTAGTTGAAAACAATCTTGCCAAGTTCATAAAGGGCAACTCCGGCCTTAAGGTTCTCGGCAACGGCGAACTTAAGAACGCCATAACCGTTAAAGCGGCTAAATTTTCGGAAAGTGCCAAAGAGGCAATAGAAAAGGCAGGCGGCACGGCGGAAATCCTTTAAAACTAATTCTGCGGCGCAAAACCGCCGCAAAAGGGGTCCAAAATGTTTGAAACAATAAAAAATTGTTTTAAAGTAAAGGAAATCCGCAAGAAGATATGGATAACCCTGCTCCTGTTGCTGATTTTCCGAATCGGGTGTTATATACCCGTGCCCGGCATTGATTCAGATACATTCGCTCAGGCGATTGCCGACTATTCGTTTCTCGAACTGATGTCGTCCATCACGGGTTCGTCGCTTTCCAACGCGACACTGTTTGCATTAGGCATCAGCCCGTACATCAACGCATCAATTATAATTCAGCTTTTAACGGTAGGCATCCCCGCGCTCGAGCGCCTTTCGCGCCAGGGCGAAGAGGGACGCAAAAAGATAGCTCAGATAACCCGTTACGTAACCATAGCGCTCGCAATAGCTCAGGCTATCGGCATTATAGTTAACATCGCGGCGGGCGAAGACGCTATCAACCTCGTAATGTTCGGCGGCGGCGGAAGCGGCATTATGTCCGATACGGCTGCCACCTGGATAGCAGGCGTGTTCCTCGTGGTTGTATATACCGCGGGCGCAATGCTTGTAATGTTCATCGGCGAAAGGATAACCGAATACGGCGTAGGCAACGGCATATCGCTCATAATCTTCGTCGGCATCATATCCACCGCCGGTATCACCATCGTTGGCAAGTTCGAAGAACTGTTCGTAGACGGCAAACTTTCCGCATTGTGGATACTAATAGGTTTCGTGGTTCTGACCGTGCTCGAGTTCACCGCGATAGTAGCGGTCGACCTTTCGGAAAGGCGCATCCCCGTTCAGTATGCAAAGCAGGTAAAGGGCAGGAAGATGTATGGCGGCCAGTCCACCGTAATTCCCATAAGGATTGCGGGCGGCGGCGTTATGCCCCTCATCTTCGCGTTCGCGCTCATAAGCTTCCCTTCAATGCTCGCCAGCCTGTTCTGGCCCGGCAGCGCGTTTGAAACGGGCGTAACCAACTGGTTCTCCGGTTCTTCGCCTTACTGGTACGGTCAGCTCATATACATGGTAGCTCTCTGCCTTCTCATTTTTGCGTTTGCGTTCTTCTATTCTTCGATGCAGTTCAACCCCGAAGACATATCCAAGACCATTCAGCAGAACGGCGGCTTCATTCAGGGCATACGCCCCGGCAAGCCCACGGCGGACTACCTTCGCAAGATATCGAACAGAATCACGCTTTTCGGCGCAATATATCTGTCGCTCGTAGCGTTTATTCCTTCGATAATAAGCATGGTGGTTGTATCGTTGAACATAACCGACGATACGTCCCTTTTAAGCGTGTTCTCCACGACCGGTATCCTCATCGTCGTATCCGTTGCGCTCGAGCTTGAAAAACAGCTTCAGTCCCAGCTGATGATGAAGAACTACAAGGGATTCCTTAAATAATAAATAAAAAAAATAAATAATACGGGAGGTTGCGGCACCAATGAATATCGTACTTTTAGGCGCGCCCGGAGCGGGCAAAGGAACGCAGGCGGCATTTCTTGAAAAGAAGTATAATCTCGTTCACATCTCCACGGGCGATATTTTCAGGGCAAACATCAAGGGCGGCACGCCCATCGGCAGAGTAGCCAAAAGCTACATCGACGCCGGCAAGCTCGTCCCCGACGAAGTTACCTGCGAAATAGTTAAAAACAGGCTCGCAGAAAAGGATGTTGAAGGCGGCTATATGCTCGACGGGTTCCCCCGCAACCTCTTTCAGGCTGAGCAGCTCGATTCTTTCGCAAAAATCGACGCATGCGTGAACATCTCCGTAGATTCCGCTCTTCTGATGGACAGAATCTGCGGGAGACGCGTATGCAGCTGCGGCGCAAGTTACCACATATCCACTCTCGGCGGCAAAACCACCTGCGAAAGGTGCGGCCAGCCCCTTTACCAGAGGGCTGACGACAATCCCGAAACGGTAGGCGCCAGACTGGAAACTTACAATACGCAGACCGCGCCTCTCATAGATTATTATGCGGCGCAGGGCAAGCTCCTCACGGTAGATTGCGGCAACGCTTCCCCCGAAGAAGTTTTCGCCATGATCTGCGAAAAGCTGGAAGGCTTGAACAAGTAATATGATTTATATCAAAAGTCCGCAGGAAATCGAACTCATTCGCGAATCCTGCAGGATAGTTAAAGAAACGCTTGATTTCGTAGGCAAAAACATAAAGGCGGGAATGACCACTAAGGAGGTCGACGACCTCGTATACAGGTACATAACCTCCTGCGGCGGCCGCCCTTCAAGCCTCGGGTATGAAGGCTTCCCCGCCAGCGCCTGCGTTTCTGTAAACGAGGTCGTTGTGCACGGCATTCCTTCCGACGACGTGATAATAGTCGACGGCGACATAGTCAGCGTGGACATCACGGTCGAAAAGAACGGCTATAACGGCGACGCGGCGCGCACATTCCTCATCGGCAACGTATCCGAAGAAAAGCGCAGACTCGTCAAAGTAACCGAAGAATGCTTTTTCAAAGCAATCGAAGGACTTAAAGCGGGTTCGCCGCTGTACGACATCGGTTACGCGGTACAGACCTATGCCGAGGCAAACGGCTACGGCGTGGTAAGGGCTCTTACGGGTCACGGAATAGGCAGGGATATGCATGAAGACCCCGCCGTTCCCAACTACGGCCGCAAGGGCACGGGGCTGAGGCTGAGGTCGGGCATGACCATCTGCATAGAACCCATGATAAACATGGGCACGTGGAAGGTATGGCAGGACGAGCGCGACGGCTGGACCATAAGGACTATGGACGGCAAGCCGGCGGCGCACTATGAAAATACCGTGCTCATAACCGAGGACGGAGTGGAGATATTAACGCTTTGAGCGCACCGCGTGCGCGGAGCTGCACTATGAACAAGATACAGGCTGTGCCCGGCGGAATAGTACTGAGCAC
>CAJLLH010000187.1 GCA_905207385.1 uncultured Eubacteriales bacterium | reverse complement strand
AGTTTAAACTATTCGTAAAATATTTGACTTTACTCTTGTTGCGGCGTATAATTTTTTGTATGAAAACCTCTAATTACTACATTCAGAGAAACAATAAAAATATTGAAACAATCGAGCGGCTTTTGAATGAAGAACTTCCCGCTTTTTGCTTCGATTATTTTGTCGCGATAGAAAGTCAGACGAGCTCTCTTACGCGTTTGAATTACGCTCATGACCTTAAAATCTTTTTCTATTACATGCAGGAACGTATTTTCCACGGCAAAAAACAGATTTGCGACTTCACTTTAAACGATCTTGAAAGCGTTACAAATACAGATATCGAGTATTTTTTGGGCTTTCTTACCCATTATAAATATGGTGAGCGCGAACATTATTGCAACGAACGCGCAAAAGCCCGCAAATTATCTTCCGTAAGGGCTATGTTCAAGCATTTCTTCAATAAAGGGCTGATTTCGGTAGACAATTCTGCAAAAGTTGCTACTCCTAAGCTCCACGAAAAGCCTATAATCCGGCTGGAACAGAACGAGGTTTACGGTATAATCGACGCAGCAGAAAAAGGAAACGGTCTTACAGCGCATCAGATGGCTTATCACGAAAAAAATAAGGTGCGCGACTGCGCTATTCTTATGCTCTTTCTCGGCACGGGAATTCGTATAAGCGAGCTTGTGGGACTTAACAACGAGGATCTGAACTTTGACAATAATTCTTTTATTGTAACCAGAAAAGGCGGCGGAAAATCGATTTTATACTTTGATTCCGACGTAGCTGCCGCGCTTATGCGCTACATCGACCAGAAAGAAGAACAAAAACAGCTCAGCCTTGAAGATTCAAACGCCCTCTTCCTTTCAAACAAAAACAGGCGAATTACCGTGCGCGCAGTTGAAAATCTTGTTCAGAAGTACGCAAAAATAGTATCTCCGCTTAAAAAGATTTCCCCGCACAAACTCAGAAGCACTTACGGCACTCAGCTTTACAAAGCCACCGGCGATATTTACATAGTTGCGGATATTTTAGGTCACAAGGACGTAAATACCACGCGTAAGCATTACGCCGCCATAAGCGACGACAACAGACGCTCGGTCGTTGGCAAGGTAAAGCTTGTACGCCCCGACGACGAATAATTTTTATGGATAATATAGAAAAAGTTTACGTAATCCAGCCAAGGCTGGACGATAACTGCCGCGTTCTGCACGACGAGGCCGTAGCGCTTATTGAAAGCGCGGGCGCAGCCTACGCAGGCACGACATACCAGACTATAAAAAAGGTAAACCCTGCAACTTACTTAGGTTCGGGCAAGCTAGCGCATATCAGAGAACTTTTAAGCGGACTTGAGGACATAACTATACTTTTTAACGGTTCGCTTTCGCCGTCGCAGACGCTTAATATTTCAGCCGCGCTCGACGACAGAAAAGTTATTGACCGCACCACCCTCATTCTGGATATTTTCGCAAGCAGAGCGACTTCAAGCGAAGGCAAATTACAGGTAGAACTTGCCCAACTGAAATATATTTACCCCAGACTTAAAGGCAAAGGCGAAGCTCTTTCAAGGCTTGGCGGCGGAATCGGTTCGCGAGGTCCAGGCGAAACTCAGCTTGAAACGGACAGACGACATATAAGACTGCGCATAAAATATCTTGAAGGACGGCTTAAGGAAACCGAACAGCGCCGCGCGCTGAACGTTAAAAGGCGCGCCAAGGAAAACGTTAAAACCATTGCGCTTGTGGGATACACAAACACAGGCAAATCCACGCTTTTAAATAAGCTTACGGGCGCGGGCGTGCTCGAAAAAGACGCGCTGTTTGCCACGCTTGACCCGACGGCGCGCAAAGTAAATATCCGCGGACTGGATTTTCTGCTTGTGGATACGGTAGGATTTTTGCAGGACCTGCCGCACGACCTTGTAGAGGCATTTAAATCTACGCTTGAAAGCGCGCTCAATTGCGACCTTGCGCTTATTGTATGCGACGCTACGGGCGACTATGATATGCAGTTTAAAACCACGATGCAGGTTTTAGGCGAACTCGGATTTGACAGACCGTATATTAAAGTGCTGAATAAATGCGACGGCATTGAAGATACCACTCCGTTTTCAGACTTCGTATGCATTTCCGCAAAATACGGCGACGGGCTTGACGGACTTGAAAATGCTGTTTATGAAAGGTTTTCTGAAATCTTTAAAGATTGCAGCCTTGTGATACCTTACAGCGAAATTTCTGAATACTCCGCCAACGCGGCCTTTCTTACAGAAAAATCGCGCAATTTTGACGAAAACGGTCTTAACGTTGAATGCACGATAGAAAACATTTATATAAATAAATTTGAAAAGTATATAAAAAAAGCGTAACGTTCAGTTACGCTTTTTCTTATCGTCCAGACCGACTATTCCGTCAATTTTAATGGTGGCAAATTCCTTGATGTCGAGGCACTTTCCGCAGTTGTCGCAGACTTTGTCCGGGTCGAGGTCGCACATCTCGCATTCCATGCACCCTATGCATTCCCTGTCGTAAAGGACGCATTCCTGCCTGTATTTCTTTTCTTCAGCCATACTTACCTCCGCTATTACATATTATACTACATATTTTTTAAAATTCAAGCAAAAAAGTAAGAACGTTTGTTTGCATTTTTAAAATTAATGTGTTACAATATATTCAGGAGATAAAAATTATGAAATCGAACGAAAAATATCAGGTCGTCTACGACTTCATCAGAAAATACATAGCTGAAAACGGCTTTTCGCCCTCGGTACGCGAGATATGCGCCAACTGCGGAATAAAGTCTACCGCGACGGCGTACCAGTACATTAACCGACTCAATGAACAGGGGCTTATCAACAAGGCGGGCAATAAAAAGCGCGCCGTTTCGCTTAAAAACAATGCGGGAAACAGCATTAACGTTCCGCTTGTGGGCACGGTTGCCGCAGGTCAGCCTATATTTGCAGAGCAGAACTACGAAGGCGTTTACGCCCTTCCAACCGACCTCTTCGGCAGCGACGAAATGTTCATGCTTACCGTCAAAGGCGATTCCATGATTAAAATCGGAATGTTTGACGGGGATAAAATTGTCGTTAAAAAGCAGGACACTGCGGACAACGGCGACATTGTTGTTGCTCTTGTGGACGACAGCGCAACCGTCAAGCGTTTTTACAAGCGCAACGGAAAATATATTCTGCACCCCGAAAACGACGATATGAGCGATTTCGTGTTCGACGACGTTGCCGTGCTTGGCAAGGTTGTAGGACTTATGCGCAACAACATATAAAATATTCTGTTGACTGAAAATATAATCAAAGGCGCAGCCGCACATTTTGTGCGGCTGCGCC
>CAJLLH010000186.1 GCA_905207385.1 uncultured Eubacteriales bacterium | reverse complement strand
GGCGGCGCAACTTTGCGCCGCCGCGCCCTTTATTGCAGGTTGCACCCGCTTGCAAAACAGGCATATAGAAGCCTTTTTTTGTCCGCGCTTAAAAAATGTGCGCTTTTTAATTGAAATAAACGTCAGTTTATGCTATACTGTTAAAGATTAATATATAGTATAGCGGACGGGGCGGCGCGCCCTGCCGATACGGAGCAGATAAATGGCAAATCTTAAACTTGCGGGGGTCAGCAAAATATACCCCTCGGGCAAAATGGCGCTGTTCAACGTAAGCTTTTCTTCTTCCGACAGCGAATTTATAGCGGTAACGGGCGGCTCGCTCAGCGGCAAGTCAACCCTGCTGCGCATAATAGCGGGACTTGAAGAAGCTACCGCAGGCGACATATTCATAGGCGACAAGCTTATGAACGAGGCCGACCCCAAAGACCGCGACGTGGCGATGATATTCGGTTCAAACACTCTTTACCCCTCGCTCAGCGTTGCGGACAATATGGCTTACGGCCTTAAAATGCGCAACGTGCCCGCGGCGGTTATACTTCAGCGCGTAAAGGTAGTGGCAGAAATGCTCGGACTTACCGAAGTTCTGTACCGCAAGCCCAAAGCGCTCACTTCAACGCAGCGCCTTCTTACGACTTACGGCAGGGCGATTGTAAGAGAGCCCAAACTCTATCTTTTCGACGACCCTCTTGCAGGTCTTGACGAAAAGCTCAGGGCGGACATGCGCGGCGTGCTTGTAAATCTTCAGGCGCGCGTAAAAGGCACGTTCATTTACGCTACCAAGAGCATTTCCGAGGCCATGAGCATGGCTACCCGCATTGTAATTTTAAAAGACGGCTTCGTTCAGCAGGTGGATACTCCCCGCAACCTTTACGATTACCCCGCCAACGCGTACGTCGGTTTCTTTGTGGGCAGTCCTACGATGAACCTTGTGCAGCACGCAAAGGTAATAAGGGAAGAGGACGGCATATACTGCACGTTCGACGATAAAAAATTTGCCCTGCCCGAAAACATAATTTCGCGCTGGACTGACATAGAAGAATACATCGGCACGGAAAAGGAAGTAACCTTGGGAATCCGTCCCGAAGATATAAAGGTGGACGCGGACGGCGCTCTTTGGGAAGGCGAAGTCTGCGGCGCGGACAACGCCGACGGCGCGAGCCTTGCGGAAATAGACATTTCCAAGAACGTAAGCCTTACGGTATTTTACGATAAGCCCGTAAGAGGCGAAAAGCACAAGCTTCTGCCCGACCTTACAAGGCTGTACGTATTCGACGGCGAAACCCAGCTTACCCTTCTTGCTCGCGACGAAGGCTACATTGCCGACGAAAAGAACACCGAAGCCGACTTCGTGCCCCTTACGAAGGGCGAAACGGAAGAGCGCATAAAGCAGTTCACTCCTCCCAAGCAGGCTAAAAAGAAAAAGTAAGCAACAACTGTTTTTCAGATTTTTTAAAATTTAAAAATAATGCCGCGAAACAATTCGCGGCATTTCAATTTCAAATCTGCTTGTTTAATAAGTCCGTCCTCGGGCGATAATATATAATAGGTTTATGTGGGATATTCTTTTAGACGCGTTTTTGGATACGCTTAAAATATTCCCGTTCATCTTTGTAATCTACGTGCTCATAGAACTACTGGAGCACAAGACGACCTTCACGAAGGACCATCAGAGGTTACAGGGCAATCTTGCCCCGCTTATGGGCGCGGCTACGGGAATCATACCACAGTGCGGCTTTTCGGTAATGGCGGCAAAGCTGTACGATAAAGGTCTTATACGCACGGGCACTCTTCTGGCGGTTTTTCTTGCTACGTCGGACGAGGCGCTCATAATACTTTTATCCGAAGGCTCTAAGGCGGAAGTAATAGTGCCGCTTATAGCCATAAAGCTTATAGTGGCGGTAGCGGTGGGCTACGGCGCAAACTTTGTTCTCCCGGACGAAAAGCTTTCCATATCGCCCCTTTCCGCGGAAGAGCTTCACTGTTTTTCCTGCGGGCGCGAGCACGACGGCAAAACCGAACTTAAGGTTTACCTTACCGACCCGCTCATTCACTCGCTTAAAATCGCGCTGTATCTTCTGATAATCAACGTCGTGCTGGGCTTCATAATATCAGCCATCGGCGAGGAGCAGATTTCTTCGCTGATTATCGGCGGGCCTTACATTCAGCCCTTTATTTCTGCGGCGATAGGTCTCATACCCAACTGCGCTTCAAGCGTCATAATCACCGACGCGTACATCAACCATCTGATGACGTTCGGCAGCTGCGTCGCGGGGCTGTGCGCCAATGCGGGGCTGGGATTTGTAGTGCTTTTGAAAAACGGCAAAAAATTGAAGCGCAACATACTTCTGATTGTTGCAACCTATCTGATAAGCGTGATTGTCGGCGTATTCATAAACAGCATAGCCGTGCTTATAGGCTGAGTCGGTCAGCGCACAAAAAAAGTTAAAAATCGGGCAAAAAACAAAAGGTTTATCATTCTAAATCAATTGACACGCGGCAAAAATTTTTGCTATAATACAAAAGCTCCCCAAAAAGCGGGGGTAATAAATGCGTAGGCGAAGGAGGGTTGAAAAGAGGTATGTCCACCATAAGAGTAGGCGAAAACGAGTCCGTTGAAAGCGCTATCAAAAGGTTCAAAAGAAAGTGCTCGCGCGACGGCATAATCGGCGATCTCCGCAGGAAGGAATTCTACGAATCCCCTTCGGTAAAGCGCCGCAAGAAGGCTGAAGCGGCAAGAAAACGCAACAAGAACTAAGTCATAAAAAGTCTGGCTGACGCAACGTCGGTCGGGCTTTTTCTTTTTATTTAATTGTCGCATTGCGGCGCAAAAGGAGTTATTATGGAAAGTATTAAAAGCATTGCACGACAGGCAAAACAACGGCTGAAAAATAACTTCTGGGAAAACTGCAAAACAAACATAAAGCAGGGCGAATTACAGGCGAAAAGTTTAGGGCTGAACGAAAGCAAAGTAAAAAGCTACATAGGCGTAAAGGTGCAGCGTCAGATAAAAGGCTCTGCGCCCGACGAATTTTACTTAAAAGTAAAGGCCATGCTCGACGAATGCGGCGAAGTGTCCGACGCAATCGGCAGACTTACCGACAAGGCGTACTACGCCACGCTTTCGTACGAGGAAAAGCAGAGGTACAACCTCGAGCTTTCTGCCAGATATCTCGCCGCGCTGGAGCGTTACAGAAAGGAGCGCGAGCTCCCGCTAGGTTAAGCTTTGGTACACGTTTTCGCGCCGACAGCGAAATAACGTTGCGGCGCGCAGCTTAAATTGAGCCGCAAAGCGATTGTAAAAAAATTGGGCCGCCGCCCGCTTTTGCG
>CAJLLH010000185.1 GCA_905207385.1 uncultured Eubacteriales bacterium | reverse complement strand
CGCATATATGCGCGCGTTTTAAGTTTTAAGCTGCGGGTATTGCTTCAGCGGGAACGCTTGTGGTTTTCTTTTCAAACTCGCCGTAGCGCAAAATCTCTCTGCGGAGGTTTGCCGAAGAAAGAGCAATTACGCCCACAACTATAACTATAATCATTTCGGGTATTATATACATTGTCTGGTATACAAGCGAATAGAAGTAGGGGTTAGCAAGCGCGGGAATGCCAAATTCATCGGCGTAGGTTGCGCCGAATATTCCGAATGCGAACACGCCCGAAAAGTAGTGCGAAACAAAGCGGGTAACGCCTGCTATTATTGCACCCAGAGTGAACTGCGTGCGCATTTTTCCTTTGAGCGAGGGAACATTCCTTAAGCAACCGGTAAGAGCAATTGCCATGAACGCTATAAGGTAGTCAAGCGCGAATTGTGCAGGGTGGAGCAGATAAGAATCCTGTATGGCCTGAAGCACGCCGTAAATCATGCCTGCAACAAGCCCCTTTTTGCAGCCGAACATATAGCTGTAAAGCATAAGGGGGAGCATTGAAGCCAGCGTTATCGAACCGCCCATGGGCATGTGTATTATCCTTATGTAAGAGAGCGCAAAGGAAAGTGCAATGCAAACGCCGCCGAATGTAATAGCGCGGGTGTCAAAACCCTTGGTTCTGTCGGTAAGAAAAGCTACTGCAAGAATTATTGCGATAAGCGCGATAGAACTTACATAAAGTCCCGCTTCCTGAACGTCGTCTTCCGAAACCCAGTTCCATTCTGCAGCATCGCCCGAAGCGTAGTATATTATAAGGCAGATGATTGCAGCAACGAGCGCCGCGCCGGCAACGCTGACTGCTATAATTTTAACAAGCTTTACAGGCTTTAACGAAACGGCAATGCCGCCCGCAACAGCAACCACCGCAAAAACAAGCAGGGGATAGAATGTGATAGGCACAATGCTCTCTTCGCCGATGCGCACGTCGTTGAAATAGCAAGCCACAAAAACGATTATTGCCGCCACGGCATAACCGAGCGCGGTAAACAGCGCTATTTTGTTGACTTTTGCCTGCCTTGCGTCTTTTACTTCCTCGCCTGAAGCAACTTTGGGCGCAGTGCTTTTAAGCACTATTTTGGTGATTACAAATGCAAGAATAAGCGCAATCGCCAGCCATAACATAACCGTGCGGCAACCATCGGTCGCCGTCTCAAAGTTGGCGAAGTAGTTTACCGCGCCGTCTATAAGGTCTTTGAAAGCCAGCATAGAAAAATTCATAAAAAATTCCTCCTTTTACCGCCGAAAAGAAAAAAGCCGCTTTATCTTTACCGCGCATAAATAAAGAAAAGCGACCCAATTATATGGTCTTTGTACTATCGCTCAAGCATTACCTTGCCGATTCAAAGGGTATAATCTCAGCCCGCGCAATGGCGGACACCCCCGACGGTATTAATTTGTTGAAATTATTGCGGAACTCTTTCCGCAACTTACAAAAATTATATGGCAAAAACCTTTTCAAGTCAATTGAATTTGACTGCAAAATGTATTATAATTTATTGCGTAACTGTGTTTCGCGCATTACATTATATATAATATATGCTAAGTTCCGCACGCGCGGAAAATTCAGCTTAATAAGCTTTTGCCTTTAAATTTTTTAAGTCGCGGGAGAAATGTTTATGCCTTATAACTTTTATGCCTTTATGGACAGAATGAAATATATAAAACGCTGGTCGCTCATGCGCTCCGTCCGCGAGGAAAATATTATGGAGCATTCCCAGCAGGTTGCATTCATAGCGCACGCGCTCGCCATAATAAACAACAAACTTTACGGCGGCAATGCGGATGCGGAAAAATGCGTGCTTTACGCCGTCTATCACGAATGTTCCGAAGTGCTCACTGGCGATTTGCCTACGCCCATAAAGTATTTTAACCGCTCCATAACGGGCGCGTATAAAGATATAGAGGGCGTCGCTTGCGATAAACTTCTTGCAACCCTTCCGCCCGAGCTCGAAGAAGAGCTTGCGCCATTCGTTAAGCCCGATACGTCCGGCGAGGAATGGCTGATTGTAAAAGTGGTGGACAGGCTTTCGGCATATATCAAGTGCCTTGAAGAGCGCCGCTGCGGCAATACCGAGTTTGAAAAGGCCGAAAAGAGCATACGCGAGGATATTTTATCCCGCAACATTCCCGCCGTCGGCTATTTTATGGAAAAATTCATTCCCGCATTCACTTTAAGCCTCGACGAGCTCGAAAAGGGTATAATGGACTGAAACCCGTGCGGCACAATTTTGGTGGTAAACAGCTTTGGCTGCTAACAATTCGTGTGATTAACAGTCAGAGTGGCACAACAGGGGCGCAAATGCGCCCCGTTTTTTATGCCGACAAAAAAGGCGGCGTATCGTTTATCATAAAAAAACGCCGTGCAAACCGCAATACAAAAATATCAGCCGTGCAAGCTGTAAAGCAAAAAATATCCGCCGTGCAAAACGCACGGCGGATACCTCTTACACAGACCAGTCTTTTCGGCGGGAGGAGAACTTTCCCGCCAGCCCTGAAAATTTTTTTAATAATCACAGACATACGGGTTTACCCGAAACACCCGTTTTTGCCGTCTGCCCTTTTGCTGTTCTGTTCCTCTTTGCGGCGGATGGCCGCAGGCGTAGTGAAATTTTTAGGAAACTTACAAAAAAACCAACTGTGAAAATTTTATTTTCTTTCTCCTCCGCAGACGGACTGCATAAGAGGAGTAAGTTTTGCGGTAAAATTTGCGGCGCATTTAAAGAGCCCGACTATTAAAGCTTTTTATTTTGCCAAAAATTTTTTCGCTTACCCGTATTTACGGACTTCACAGGCAATCGCCTGAACTTTCGGAAAGATAAAGGAGGGGGAGTTTATTTTTCCGCCTTGCGTCTATTTTATGCCGATGCACAAATTCCGCATACCCTCTTTCCGGTTAAATTTATTTTTGTAACCCTTCGCTCGGTCGGTATCGTGCGCAGCAGCGGGGGCAGATGCGCGCCTCGTCCCCGGCTTTTACGCTTTCCCGACAGTTCGGGTACAAAAACCTGCACAGTTACGAATGTGCAGGTATTGTTTTCGAATTTATTAAATTTTAATTTTGATGGGAGACCCGCTTCCGCTTTTTATACGGTGCACTCTGTGCCCATGCGGCAAACGCCCCGCAGGAAAACCGTCTTGTTTTGTAAGGTACCGTCACTTTGGCTGCATTCTTTGGCTGTTTAATGGGAGGAGCTCCGCTATAAGGTTCGGCTTTTTTGCCTTGCTCTTTATTCTTTTGCCGTTCGGCTGGACTTATGTTATCCAACATAGGCACGGTGCGAACTTTTTTATTGCCCAAATCAACCTCATCTTTATGAGTAAAAGTAAGGTATTCAATATCATCGCTTCCGACACCTTTACGCCGATATGTAGC
>CAJLLH010000184.1 GCA_905207385.1 uncultured Eubacteriales bacterium | reverse complement strand
GCGGCGGAACAAGCCGCTTCAAGCCCCTTAATTTCTTTAAGCATTTTTTTTAGGAGAGAACTGCTGTTGCTCAGCGAAGCAAAGCACAGTGCAAGCGCCACTATCTGACCGCAGTAACTTTTTGTTGCCGCCACGCATATTTCTGCACCCGCACGGACGGGAACAACGACGTCCGCAATACCCGTAATTGCCGAATATGCGACATTTGTTACGGCAATGACGCACGCGCCCAGTCTTTTTGCGGCGCGCGCCGCCTCTACCGTATCCGCAGTCTCGCCGCTCTGGCTGACCGCGATAAAAAGCGTGCCCGTGCCCGCAGAACTTTTTCTGTAACGGAACTCGCCCGCAGTTTCCGCGCGGACGGGTATTTTAAGCAGCTCCTCGCCGCAATAAGCCGCAGAAAGCGCGCTGTGGTATGCCGTGCCGCAACCACATACTATGACGTCGGTAAACCCGCCGCGCTTTTTTTGCAGGCGGGAAAGTTTTTCGGCGCAGTTTTCGGCGGTGAACGCAAGCGCTGTAGCCTTTACCGCGGCGGGAATTTCGTTTATTTCCTTTATCATATAATGCGGAAAACCGCACAATCTTGCGGGGCGCGAAGAAACAGGGAGCGGCGAAAATGTAAGGCTTACCGGCTCACCCGAAAAGTCGCAGAATGTAATTTTCCCCTCAGCGGCAAAAGCTATCTGACCGTCCTGCATTACGGCAACGTTTTCGGCAAGACCGCAAAGAGCAGGCATGTCGCTTGCCGCGTACAGTGCGCCTCCGCCAGTTCCGACGATTATAGGATTGCAGTATTTAACCGCCACGAACCCCGAATAATCTTTGCACAATATGCACAGAGCAAACGCGCCTTTAAGCCGTTGAACGGTGCATAGTACCGCCTCTTTCAAATCGCCGCGGTAATATTTGTTTAGCAGATGCACCACCACTTCGCTGTCCGTCTGCGAAAAAAATGTACAGCCTTCGGCGACAAGCTCCTCTTTGAGTTTTGCATAGTTTTCTATTATGCCGTTATGTACTACGGAAAACGCGCCCGCCGTGTGCGGGTGCGCGTTGGCGTCCGAAGGTCTGCCGTGAGTCGCCCAGCGGGTATGGCCTATGCCTGAAGTGCCGCCAAGCCCCTCTATGGCAGGCAGCAAAGCCGCGACCCTGCCCTTGCGTTTTACGGTAAGAATGCCGCCTTCGTCAAGCACGGCTATCCCCGCGGAATCGTAACCGCGGTACTCAAGGTCTTCAAGCCCGCGATAAAGTGTTTTTGCGGCGCACTTAACGCCCGTACAACCTATAATGCCGCACATTAAATCAGATTACCCCCTGTATATCCCTTAAATACCGCGCAATTTCCGTTATGCATGCAGAACAGTTTTCCCCCTCTGCCATTATGCGGACAACAGGTTCAGTGCCCGAAGGGCGAACGTTTACCCGCTCACAGCCAAGATTTTTGGCTGTATTTTCAGCAAACGCTTCAAGTCTGCCGCCCTCGAAGGCGCGCTCTTTGTCGCGCACTCGCACGGAAAGCTGAGCCTGCGGCAACGGCACATATCCGCGCGCAAGCTGAGATAAGGGAACGCCGCGTTCAACCGCGGCTTCAAGTATTTTTATTGCAGTAACAAGTCCGTCGCCCGAAACGCCGTACTTAGAAATAATTATGTGCCCGGACTTTTCGCCGCCCAGAACGGCGCCCGTTTCGCACATTTTTTTATACACAAACCTGTCGCCGACTTTCGTCAACGCACAAGGCACACCGCGCGCATCAAGGCTTTTTATGAGCCCCGAATTGGTCATTACAGTGGCTACTATGCCGCAATCATTGAGCTCGCCCAACGATTTTAAACGATTGGCAAGAATATAAAGTTCGCCGTCGCCGTCTATAATTTCGCCGCATTCGTCAACCGCTATGCACCTGTCGGCATCGCCGTCGAAGGCAAAACCGCAGTCAAGCCCGTGTTCTTTTACCATTCCGCACAGCCGTTCGGGGCGGGTAGAACCGCTTACGTTTATATTTACGCCGTCAGGCTCTCCGCCTATGACATAAGTTTTTGCGCCGAGAGCGTCGAAAACTGATTTTGCAATCTGCCAGGCGCTGCCGTTTGCACAGTCAAGCCCCACTTTAAGCCCTTTGAACGAACATACCGAAAGCGATATCAGGTGGCCTATATATCTGTTTCGTCCGCTGACATAGTCGAACGAACTGCCTATATCCTCGTCGGAAGCGTAAGCAAGTTCGCCGCCCTCGGCAAGACCGCCGTCAAGATAATTTTCAAGCAGAGCGACCACCTCGTCGCCAAGTTTTTCGCCGCCGGGACCGATAAGTTTTATGCCGTTATCGTAAAAAGGGTTGTGGCTTGCCGAAATCATTATTCCGCAATCGAAGCCGTCCGTCCGCGTTATGTACGAAACGGAAGCCGTGGTTGTAACGTGCATGATGTATGCGTCCGCGCCCGAAGCCGTAAGCCCCGAAACGAGGGAATATTCAAGCATATACGAGGACCTTCTGGTGTCCTTGCCTATTACAACCCTGCATCTTTTACCCGAAATGCGGGAAAAATACCAGCCCAAAAACCTGCCGATTTTAAAAGCTTTGTCGGCGGTAAGGCTTACGCCCGCCCTGCCGCGGAATCCGTCAGTACCGAAATATCTACCCGTTCCTATACCTCCCTTCCGCGCCGTGCGGTTTTATTGTTTCGCGACACCGTCCGATGCAGAAATCACGAACTCCGACGTCTTTTGTAACCGTCGTGCCCGCCGCCACGTAAGCGCCGTCGGATATGGTTACGGGCGCTACTATGTTGCAATTACCGCCTATAAAGCAGTTGTCGCCCACTACCGTGCGCGCTTTTTCTTTGCCGTCATAATTGCAGAAAACAACGCCGCAGCCTATGTTCACATTGCTGCCTATGTCGGCATCGCCTATATACGCGTGATGCGCCGCTTTTGTACCTTCGCCAAGTTTTGAATTTTTTATTTCCACAAAGTCGCCTATGCGGCAATTTTTGGAGGCTTCCGCCCCCTTGCGCAAATAACTGTACGGACCTACCGAACAATTTTCGCCCACCCGCGAACCTTCAACCGTGCTCGCGCGCACGCATGCCCCGCGACCTATAAAACTGTCAGTTATGTGGCAGAAAGGGTATATCTCCGCACCTTCGCACACCGTACTTGAACCTTCAATCAGGCAAGGGCCGTAAAGTCTGGCGCCGCGCCATATTTTTGCCGAACGGGTAACTATTACGCCTTCGCCGCACACAACCGCGCCTAATTTTTTAAGCTTGCGCACTGAATAACAGGCATTACGCCCGCAGAATAAATTTTTCATCGGTACATATAACATATGCTGAAAGTTGACGAAAAGTGAAAATTTATGTTTCATATAAGCGAAAAAGCGGTCGGTGCGGCTTACCGCCGCACCGA
>CAJLLH010000183.1 GCA_905207385.1 uncultured Eubacteriales bacterium | reverse complement strand
CAGCCGTTTCAAAGCGGCTTGTGCCGCCTTGCCATATACTTTATTATATGTAACCGCCCATTTTTATTGTTGACAATAAGACGGAATTTATACCTTGATAAAAGTTATTCGGCAGCCGAAAGCATAATATTTTTTACCGCTTGCGGAATTTTATCGAGCACGTCCTTTGCAACGGTGCAATAATCGGTGCATTCGCCCGCCGCAAGTTCCGCAGCCGCGCCAAGCACGTAAGCCGCGCACACCGCGCCATCTGTCGGCTCAAGCCCGCGCGCTATGCTTCCGCACATAAAACCTGCCAGCATATCGCCGCTGCCAGCCTTTGCAAGCGCCGAACAGCCGCGGGCGTTTACCGTTGTGCGGCTGCCGTCAGTTATTATTGTGCCCGCGCCTTTAAGCACAATTATTACGCCATACTCCATAGCAAAATTCTGCGCCGCCTGCACCGGCGAAGAAAGTATTTCCGCCATACTGAGCCCCGAAATGCGCGAAAACTCCTTTACGTGCGGTGTTAAAATTACCGTACACTTTTTATTTCTGAGTATTTCCGCGCCATATTCAGCTATGCTGTTCAAACCGTCCGCATCAATAATAAGCGTGCCCGTATACTTCTTTAAAATGTAAGCTATGTTATCGTAAAGCACACGCGACACGCCGCACCCCATTCCGATGGCGACTGCGCGCGAAGAAAAATCGCACGAAACGGTAAACACTGTCTGCGGCCAGTTTGGCACTATCGCCGCCCTTACCTCTTCATCGCACACCGCTTTCACATAGCCGCAACCCGACCTGAGCGCCGCCGAAACGGCGAGCACCGCCGAGCCTACGTACTGCGGACTGCCGCATATAAGGCTTGCCGTGCCGAACGTGCCCTTGTGCGAATTGCGCGGGCGCGCGGGGAACATTTTTGCTATGTCCTCGTCGACGTATATGGTAGCAAAATCGCATTCGTCAAAGCATATTCCTATATCTTTTACTATTACCGTACCGCAACAATCGAAACCGTCGGCAAGCGCGAAACCGGTTTTAAGCGCGCCTATAGCAACAGTTTTATCCGCTCTTACCGCCGTACCGAGTATCTGACCGCTGTCGCCCGAAAGCCCGCTTGGTATATCCGCCGAAATAACGTATGCTCCGCTTTCGTTTATGGCGTTTATTATATCCGCCTGCGCTCCGGTAACTTCGCGGCACAGCCCCGTACCGAAAATGCAGTCTACAATGATATCTCCTTCAATAGTTGCGGCATATGTGCCGCTGAATTTGTCTTTCTCCCTTTGGCAATCGGCTGAAAGTCTGCCGCTTAAAGCATAAACTTTTACATTATAACCGCGGCGCAGAAGTTCTTCCGCGCACACGTAGCCGTCCCCGCCGTTGTTACCCGTTCCGCATACGACTAAAATTTTGTCCGAAGCTTCCGCAACCGCAGCAACCTCGTCGGCTATGGCAAGCCCTGCCCTGCGCATAAGCTCTTCCGAAGGAATTTTAAGGCTGTTTATAGTATAACTGTCTGCCGCGCGCATCTGCGCTGATGTATAAATTTTTAACATGCTCCACCTGCAATAAGGCGCTTTTATGCGCCGTTAAACTGCGGCATTTATGCCGTAAAATATCAGATATTGTCGTCGGAAAAATCGACGGCGGCTTTTGCCGTATCGTAAGAAAATCCGCGCGAAATGAGGTATTTGTATGCCTTATATATGTTTTCCTTTGTCTTTTCCTTGCCCCTAAGATACTTTTCGGCAACGCCGCGAGCCTCGCCTTCGTCCTCTTCCATCTCCGAAAGAGCGCGCTCTATCGCGCCTCTGTCAGCCCCGCGCTTTAAAAGGTCGGCTTCTATAAGCCGCTTGCCGCGACCGCTGATGCCTGATATATATGCCCTGCAATATGCATAATCGTCTATAAAACCGTAGTAATGCATTCGCTCGAGCACGTAGCCGCACACCGCGTCGGTATAACCTTTTTTAACGAGGAAATCTTTTATCTGCTTTTCCGTCTTCATTGTTGCGGAAATGTGCGTAAGCGCCTTATCGAGCGCGGTATTTTTTTCCGTTTCAAGCTGAATTTCGTCAAGAAAGGGTTTATCTACGTGCATTCCTGCTTTCAGACGGTACTTTACCGCAGCCTGAAGGGTAAGCCCACAATAAAATCTGCCGTCGATAAAAATGCTGCACCTGTTTTTATCCTTTTTCTGCGGCTCTATGGATGTAATTTCCGCCATAAAAACGCCTCCGTTTGCTTTAAATCATTTTAACACGAAATGCAATTTTTTGTCAATCGGCAATTGACAACGCCGCAGCGCAGTTGTATAATTATACATAATAATAAAGTAAACGTTGCCGCGGCACGCGCGGCGTTAATTTGCATATAAAGAGGTTGTGTTATGGGTGCTAATCTTGACTGGGGCAACTTAAGTTTTGCTTATGTAAAAACCCCCTATCGCTATGTAAGCGATTTCAAAGACGGCAAATGGGACGAAGGCAGACTTATCGAAGACGATAAAATTGTAATTTCAGAATGCGCCGGCGTTTTACAGTACGCGCAAACTTGCTTTGAAGGACTTAAAGCGTATACCACTGCGGACGGCAGAATTGTTACTTTCCGCCCCGACCTTAACGCAGAACGCATGGAAAATTCGGCAAAAAGACTTGAAATGCCCGTTTTCCCCCAAGAAAGATTTTTAGACGCCGTGGATAAAGTTGTTGCCGCAAACCGCGATTACGTTCCGCCTTACGGCAGCGGCGCTACCCTTTACATAAGGCCTTATATGTTCGGCTCTTCCGAAGTTATAGGCGTCAAGCCAGCAAAGGACTACCAGTTCAGAATGTTCTGTACGCCCGTAGGACCTTACTTCAAAGAGGGCGTCCGCCCTATCGTTATAAGGGTTTCCGACTTCGACCGCGCCGCTCCCCGCGGCACGGGACACATCAAGGCAGGACTTAACTACGCAATGAGTCTGCACGCGATTGTTGACGCGCATAACAACGGATTTGAAGAGAATATGTACCTTGACCCCGCTACCAGAACTTTTGTTGAAGAGACGGGCGGAGCGAACTTTATATTCGTAACCAAGGACAATACCGTAGTTACCCCCCTTTCAGACTCCATTCTGCCTTCCATAACAAGGCGCTCTATTTGCTATGTGGCAGAGCACTACTTAGGGCTTAAAGTAGAGCACAGAAAGGTAAAGCTTGAGGAAGTGAAAGACTTTGCCGAATGCGGTCTGTGCGGCACGGCGGCTGTAATTTCGCCCGTAGGCATCATAAACGACCACGGCAAGGAAATCAAACTTCCTTCCGGCATGGAAAAGATGGGCAAAATAACGCAGAAACTTTACGATACTTTAACCGGCATTCAGATGGGCAAAATTGAAGCGCCCGAAGGCTGGATAAGGGAAATTAAATAAAAATTCAATTGAAAAGGCGCGGCAACC
>CAJLLH010000182.1 GCA_905207385.1 uncultured Eubacteriales bacterium | reverse complement strand
TTGACAAAAACAATCATAAAAATTTGGAATATTTATTGACCGGTAATGTTGAACTAAAAGACAGAACTTTAGCATTCTTTTCTGATTCGACATATGCAGTTATGTATGAAAATGATAAATACCACGTTTGGTACTACACAAACAGCGGAAATTTAATTTATGCAGAAGAAAAAAATCAATTGGATTACCCATATAAATCATACAAATATGACACGTCAGGCAAATTGATTAACATGGGATTAAGAGTGTCAAAAGCAGAAACTTTTATTTATACCCCAAAAGGCAAATTAATTGCCCACTGGAAAGGTCAATATGCTTATGATGAAAACGGTAAAATAATTATGACACGAAGATACGCAAATTAAGGAAACAAACAAAAGACCGAAAAATATTTTCGGTCAGCCGCCTTAAAAATTCAAAAATTTAATTGGTTGCAAAAATTCCGCTGAAAAATCTTCAAGCTTTGCAGTGTTTTCATTTTATGCGGTTTTTGCTTGTTGCGCATTTATCTGCGTATTTCAAAGTCCTGGTTCATCAGCTTTATTATGGAGTCGATATCGTCGGTTATGTTGAAGTCGCCGTGAATGGTGTGCTTCATAACCGAGCTTGCAACGGCAAAGTTAACAATGTCCTGCGGCTCCATGCCCGCCATCATGGCGTAAAAAAGTCCGCTGGCAAACGCGTCGCCGCCGCCAACGCGGTCTAAAATGTTGAAGCGGAAGGTCTTGCTTTCGTAAGTCTTTCCGTCGTACCATAAAAATGCTTTAAGCGAATTTTCGCTGCCCGAGTGCACAAACCTTACGGTGCGGCCTATCGCCTTAAAGTTCCACTTCTCGTGCAGAGCCCTGAAAATTCTGTCCTGTTCGTCAAAGGTGGGGGTCATGCTCATGCCCTCTTTCATATCCTTGCCGTCGGGACCGGGAAGGTTTATGGGCTCTATGCCTATAAGCACGTCGATGTACGGCATGTATTGCGTAAGGCAATCGCGCGCCTCCTGGAAGCCCCACAAAGCGCTCCTGAAGTTGCAGTCAAAGCTTACCGTCATTCCCAGTTCTTTGGCTGCCTTAAGCGACTCAAGCGTAAGGTCGCGGCAATTTTCTGAAAGGGCGGGGGTTATGCCGCTCGTATGCAGCCACGTGTAATCTTTGAACTTTTCTTTGAAATTTATTTTTGAATAATCGTAAGTTGCAAAAGCCGAATTATCCCTGTCGTAAGTAACTTTAGACGCGCGCACGCCGAAACCTTCTTCAAGGTAATAAATGCCCATGCGTCCGTCGTCTGAATAAATGCAGGGCGAGCAGTGCACGTCGTTCGCGCGTATAAAGCGTATGGCGGCCTTGCCTATGGAACTGTCGGGAACTACGGTAAAGTACGAAGAATCTATGCCGAGGTTGGAAAGAGCCACTGCAACGTTGGCTTCCGCGCCGCCATATGTGGCGATGAACGAGTTTGTCATGCGTATTTTTTCGTAGTTGGGCGGAGCCAGCCTTAAAAGCAGTTCGCCCAAAGCTATAAAGCGCACTCCGAATTTGTTGTCCATAATGTATCCCTCCTCAGGAAGATTATATTTCTGAGTATATTATAACATTTAATGCTGAATTTGTACATAGTCCGAATGTAAAAATTTTTTCACGCGGGACTTGTGCATATTCAGGCTTTCTGTTGCAAACGGCGCGTTTCGGTGTTAAAATATAATTATGAAACTAAAAATAGAAGCTATATCTGATTCAGACGGCACCGAATACGGTGGCACGCAGGTTATGGAAGCCGCCGTCGGCGAGTACATTCTGGACGAAATTTTAAAACTCAACTTTTTCCGCATTATCATAGACGATATAATAGACGGCGCGCTTTGCTTCCGCTTTATGGAGGGCGCGACGCCCCATTATTATGTCCTTGAAGGCGTCGGCGACAGCGCGACTTTTGAAAGGGAAACGCCCGTAGAAACAGATTTTTTCAGGTTTACTCTGCTCGATTAAAATTGGTTAGTCGGCACATAGTATGCGGTCAATTTATTTGCGGGAGCGCTTATGAACGTTGAAGATATTAAAAAATTTACGCTTACGTTAGACGGCGCGCGTTGCGATTACCCTTTCGAAGACGACTTCGTCACATTTGTTTTAAGGCATGCGGCAAGCAAAAAATGGTTCGGCATTTATCTTTCCGCACCGCTTAAAAGTCTTTTAAAGGACTGCGAAGGGGAAAAGCGCGAAAAGGTTTTGCGCATGTTTTGCGGCAAAGACAGGGTGTTTGCGCTCAATTTAAAGTGCGACCCTTTTCTTGCGACGGTGCTTGCGCACAATTATGCAGGCATTCTGCCCGCGTACCATATGAACAAAAAGCATTGGATTTCCGTTCTTATGGGTTCAGATGCGGACGACGAGCAAATTAAACAGCTTATAACTTTAAGTTACGATATTACCGCCGCAAGGCGGGATAAAAAGTAAAAGGGAGGCACATATGCCCCGAATAACGCAAACGCCGACCGCGCGCGGCGATAAATTCAAAATAGTGGCGGTGGACAGGTGCACCGTTTCGGCCGGGGATATAGATTTTTCGCGCATAGAGGCGCTCGGCGAAACGAAGTTTTACGACCTTTTGACGCCTGACGAACTTATAGCTGCCGCAAAGGACGCCGACGCTTTGCTTGTGAATAAAGCCGAAGTTACGCGAAGACTGGTTTCCGAGTGCGCAAACTTAAAGTATGTGGGCACGTTTTCTACGGGTTACAACAATATAGATATCCCCGCGCTTGAAGAGCGCGGCATAGTGCTTTGCAACGTGCCCGATTATTCCACAAACGCCGTCTGTCAGCACGTGTTCGCGCTTTTGCTTATGTTCGAGGGCAACACTGCGAAATACGCAGCGTCGGTTGCCGCGGGCGACTGGGTAAAGAGCAAGGCTTTTTGCTATCTGCCGTGGCAGATGAGCGAAGTTTTCGGCAAAACATTCGGCGTGTACGGCTACGGGAATATAGGCAAAGCCGTGGCGCGCGTCGCCGAGGCGTTCGGCATGAACGTAATAGTTCATACGCGCACCGCGCCGCAGAACTGCCCATATCCGCTTGTCGACGGCGATGAAATTTTCAGGCGGAGCGATTATCTGTCCTTTCATTGTCCGTTGAACTCTCAGACGGCGGGCATAGTTAATGCGCGCACGCTCGCCCTAATGAAGCCATCGGCTGTTATCATTAACACCGCGCGCGGCGGACTTATAGACGAACGCGCGCTTGCTTCGGCGCTTAACGAAGGCAGGATAAAAGGCGCGTGCCTTGACGTGCTCACGCGCGAGCCTATGGAGGACGGAAACACTCTGCTTAACGCCAGAAACTGTATAATGACGCCGCACATCGCGTGGGGACCTAAGGAAACGCGCGCGAGGCTTGTGGATATAGTGGCGGATAATCTTGCAGCATTTTTAAGCGGCAATCCGCGCAACGAAATAACTAAAAACAAATAGAATAAGCATAAAGCGGCGG
>CAJLLH010000181.1 GCA_905207385.1 uncultured Eubacteriales bacterium | reverse complement strand
GTTTCAACCTTTTCCTGGCAGAAAACGCAAACCTTTTTGCGAGAAGATTTTTTGAAATTCTTTCTTACGGGCTTATCTTCCATAATAATTGACCTCCATGTCAGATTATGCCTGAAAAACTTTTGCATTGCGCGCCGCAAAAAACTTGTCCCGCGCGCATTTAACGGTGTACTTTTCAGACTTAAGCGGCTTATGCCGCAACTTCGGGCTGCAAAACCTTATCAGAACGGGATATCACCGTCGTCATCGAACGACTGAAGCGAAGGCTTTTTCCTTTCCGTGCGTGCCGCAGGTGCGGGTGCGGAATAGTCGCCCATATCTTCCGATGCGCCCTTAGGGGTAAGGAATTCCACATCCTGCGCGATTATGTCAACCGCGGTGCGTTCAACGCCGTCCCTGTCTTCATAAGTTCTGAGTTCGATATTGCCTAACACGGCAACTTTATTGCCCTTTTTGGCGTAGCGGGAAACCGTTTCTCCCAGCCCGCGCCATGCCGTAACGTTGTAGAAATCGGCTTTGCGCTCGCCGTCGGGTGAGCCGCTGCGGCGGTTTACGGCGATGCCGAAACGGCATACCGATACGCCTGACTGCGTTTCCGTAAGTTCGGGATCGCGCGTTAAGTTACCGATTAAAAACACTTTGTTCATTGTTTAATTTCCCCTTAAACTTAAGCCTTGACGATCATTCTTCTTAAAACTTCATCTGAAAGGCCTGCAATTCTGTCTAACTCTTTGACAACGTTGGGCTCGGAATTGAACTTCATGAGCACATAGAAGCCGTCGTTCTTATACTGGATAGCATAAGGCAGCTTTTTGGAACCCCACTTGTCCGTCGAAACGAGTTCGCCGCCCATGGAAGTTACGATGCCTTCGAACTTTGCTACGAGGGCGTCTTTAGCTTCGTCAGCGACAGAATTGTCTAAAACGTACAGCATTTCGTAAGATTTCATTTTTTTACCTCCCGGTCTTATTCGGCATACCTTTTTTACGTATGCAAGGTAAGCGTGCTTCGCACGCGCAGATTTACTGTTATAAATCAGCTTATAAATATTACTATATTATAACTTAAATGTCAAACAAAAAATCGCTTGCGCAAAAAATACAATAACTTCAGTTGCATAAAATTAAGTGCGGAGGCGCAAATTTTGCGCCTCCGCACACTTTAATGCTTAATTTTTTATGACTGACCAACGCTTCCTATAGCTCTGATAAGCTCTATAAATTCGCTCATCGTAAGGTCGCCGACGCAGGTTTTGCCTACGGGAGGCTCATAACCGGTTGAAACGCCGCCTATCTCAGTGAAATTAGAAAGCTCCATTTCAAGGGTTGCCTGCGACGATTCCATATCTATTACGCCGAGCTGGGCAAACCTGTTGAGCGTGCACGTTCCGAGGTTGTAAACAACGTTTTCGGTAAGAACCGACACATCGTTTATGCCGTAAACTTTTTCGCCGTTCTCGTTGTATAAAAGCAAGCTCCATACGCCTTCGCTTGCGCCGTAGGTATAATACTGTGCATAGCTTTCCTGCCATTCGCCGAAAAGCTTGCCCTGGTTTTCCTCGCCCGCATTTACGAGTACAAACTCACCGTCTATCTTTTCGTAATAGATATAGTCGGCGCTGTAAGTTTGCTCGGTTACCTGAACAAGCTGAGCGTCCTCGCCGTAAACGGCATCGGTGAACAGCTCCTGCAAGGTGAGCGCGTTGAGGTCGGAAGACAAACTGTTTATTGTAGAGCCCGAAAGAGCATTGAGTATGTCGCCGTCCTCTTCGGTTATGGATATGATTTCGCCAAGAGTGAGGTCGTTCATAAGACCGTTTATGCGGTCGTTTACTCCGTTTATGGTGGTGAAGCATTCGGTTTCGGCTTCTTCAACGAAGTAATAAACTCTCGTTATTATATAATCGGTAACATCGCCTGCAGTCTGACTGCTGGTAACAACGTAAACCTGAACGGTCTCAGTTTCTGAAATGTGGTATGTCGCGGTGTGGGTTACGCCTTCGGGCACAACCTGACCTTCGGCTACGGGTTGTATGTTGCTTATGCCGTATACCATGTACGCCATAAGACTGTCTTCAGTGAAAATATCGTCGAGGAAATCGGAAAGATACAACTCATCGATAGCGCTGCCTATGTCGGCTATGACGTATTCGCCAAGCTTTTCCATAAGGCGGTCGCCTTCTTCGATTTCTATAACGTCCTTTACCTTGAGCGCCTTGGTTATGTTGGCGGTCTGAGTGCCTATCTTCGATATGGCAACGCCCTTATATTCCGTTTCCTTGCCGTCTTCCATGTAATAAACGCGGCTTACCTTGCCTTCTTCCGCTTCAACAAAGCATTGACGCGAACCCGCAACTACCCACGCTCCGTTTTCATCCTGTTCGTATGAAAGCAGCGTTGCGGTGTAGTCGTAAGTCTGACCTTCGGCAGGCGTTACGTCAACAAGGCTGTAGCCTACGTACATCATTATTGCATCATCGAGAGTAACGTCGATAAACGCGGGAACGTAAACGCTGTCGAGCTTATCTTCAAACGAAACTTTGCCGTTGAGCAGGTCGCCCAAAGTTACTCCGCCGAGAACGGAATTGAGCACTTCGTCGTCAGCTTTGCCGATAACGTCGGTTACATACACATCGTCGAGCGCAGAAAGCACGCCGTTTTCGCCGTCTTTGATTTCGCCGAGGGTGCGGGAATGAAGAACTACCAGCTCGTCGGCGGAATTGTAGTAATAGCCGCCCGATATCCGGGCAGTCTGGGCAGAATAGAGAGTGTAATTTACAGAAGTTGAAACAAAGCCTTCTTCAACTGACTGAGCTATATATGCCGCGTTTGCGCGCGCAGCATCTTCAACCGCGTAATACAGGTCGAAATCGACTCCGTTGCCGCGTTCGACAAGATAACTTTCAAACTCGGCGGGAAGAACGGCTTCGTCGCCGCTGCGGACATAAACCCCTTCTTTAAGGGTGAACGAATCTTTATAAAGCACGATATCGCCGTCGGCGTCGTATATAACCGCCGCTTCGGCACCGTACGCCGCCGTAAGATAGAGCGCATTGGATTCGATATCGACAGAAGCTATTTTAAGAAGAGTGCTTACCTGCACCTTGTCGCCGCATTCGGCAAAGAATGAGCCGAGTTCGGAAAAAGGCGTCTGCTTTAACTCTTCCTCGTCTATTATTTCGCGCAAATCGTCTTCGGTTATATTGTAGCCCGAAAGCGCGCTTGCAAGCGAAGTATAAACGTAATCCACGCCGCTGTCCGCTATGGGAAAAAGTTTTTCAAAGTCGCCTATGGTAAGGTTAGCGCTACCCTTGCCGGCAAGGTCGCGCAGAGCGGCAACAAGGTCGGTAACCTTTTTAACGCCGCCCTCGTCTACGTTGGTGTTTATGTAGATGTTTTTGCCGTCTTCATCTGTATTATCGATGCCCGCAAGGCTGAAAATGCCGTCTATATCCGCATTGAGCAGAAAATAAATGCCCGCCG
>CAJLLH010000180.1 GCA_905207385.1 uncultured Eubacteriales bacterium | reverse complement strand
CCCGCGCAGAATTTGCGCGGGCGGCTTAAATTATGATTTTATTCCCTTTCAGACATAGGTATATAGTCTAAGTCGGGTTTCACGCAGTGGTAAGAGGGGCGTATAATTCTGTTGCCGTTTATAAGCTCTTCCATGCGGTGAGCGCTCCAGCCGCCAACCCTTGATATTGCAAACAGAGGGGTGTACAGGTCGGTGGGCAGATTGAGCATAGAGTATACGAAACCGGAATAGAAGTCCACGTTTGCGCATACGGGTTTTGAAAGCTTGTGCTGTTCGTTTATAAGCCTCTTTGCCGACTTTTCAACCGTTTCGTAAAGGTGGAATTCTTCTTCCCTGCCCTTTTCAACTGCCAGCTTTTCGGCGTATTTCTTAAGAATTTCCGCCCTCGGGTCGGAAAGGGTGTAAACGGCGTGTCCCATACCGTAAATAAGACCTGCGTGGTCGAAAGTTTCTTTCTTTAAAATCTTATCTACGTAGTCGGTTACGGTGTCTTCCTTCCAGTCGGAAATGTTTTCCTTTATGTTCTGCATCATTTGCATAACTTTTATGTTTGCGCCGCCGTGTTTAGGACCTTTCAAAGAGCCTAACGATGCCGCCATTGAAGAGTATGTGTCCGTTCCGGAAGATGTTACCACGTGAGTTGTGAAGGTGGAATTATTGCCGCCGCCGTGGTCGGCGTGAAGAATGAGCGATATGTCCAGCACCTTTGCCTCAAGGTCGGTAAAGTTGCTGTCTTTGCGCAGTATGTGCAGAATGTTCTGCGCGGTGGAGTACGAAGGGTTAGGCTTGTGTATAATAAGCGAACCGTCGTTGGTGTTGTAGTAGCGGTATGCCCTGTATGAATAAATTGCAAGCATGGGGAACTGCGCCACAAGCTGTATGCACTGGCGCAATACATTGGATATGCTTACGTTGTCGGGGTCGGGGTCGTAGCTGTAAAGGTTCAGAACGCAGCGCGCAAGCATATTCATCATATCCTTGCTGGGCGACTTCATTATGATATCGCGCACAAAGTTGCGCGGCAGAACCCTGAATTCCGCCAGCATTTCAGAAAATTCTTCAAACTCCGTTCTGTTGGGAAGTTTGCCGAATATAAGCAGATAAACAGTTTCTTCAAACCCGAAGCGATTTTCAGCTATGCAGTTTTTTACAAGGTCTTTTACGTCGTAACCCTGATAGCGCAGTACGCCCGGTATTTCCGTGCGCTTGCCGTTTTCTTCCTTCCAGGAAGTAACTTCGGAAATTTCAGTAAGTCCGCAAAGTACGCCCTTGCCGTTACTCTCTCTCAGTCCGCGCTTTACGTCGTATTTTGCATAGAGCGAAGGCTCTATCCTGTTAGACAGCGCCGACTTTTCCGCAAGCTCGGAAATCTTGTATGAATATTTGACTAAGAGGTTGGCTTCATTAAAATCCAAAATTATCAACTCCATTACTTGTATTTGCGGTAATTTTATTCATAATAGCATAAATTGACAGTTTTGTCAAATGAATAAAAGTTTTGCCGCCGTTTTGCGAATATTTATACAATAATATGATTTATTATGCAATTATACAAACCATATTATATAATTTATCGCTTTTTTTCGCCTTTATGTTTTTGCGCGGCGTTGCGGGGTTATAAATAAATATACCGAGGCAATGCGGGCAGATGCTGCCGCGCGGCTTTAGGTTAAAGGAGATTTAAGCCATATGCAGAACGTAAAACTTATTTCCGCCGAAGAAAAGCTTGTCATAGCGCTTTACGGCGAGATTGACTCAGCTATTTCGGAAGACTTTTATGCGCAGGTGATTGCAATATACAATCACGATAAAAAGGACATTCAGTTCGATTGTTCGGCGCTTACTTTTATAGACAGTACCACGCTTGGCACATTCGTAAAAATATTCAAACACCTCAAGCAGGACGGGCACACCTTTGTGCTTAAGAACGTACAGCAGAGAATAAAGAAATTGTTCCAGATTTGTGCGCTCGATACCATTATGGAGATAGACTGATGAAAGAATTATCGGTTAAGTTCGACCTTTCGGACAGTGAATTTTATACGGCTTTAAGGCTTGTTGCGGGGGCGTTCTGCTCCATAGGCGAAAAAGACGTCGATTGCGCGGAAGATTTTAAAGTATGCGTAACAGAAAGCGCGCTTATTTTAAAGAATTGCGGTTTTAAAAGCGTAAATGCCGTGTTCAGCGCGCAGGACGGCGTAAAAGCTGTGCTTACGGGCGAAGGCGGCAATCCCGCCGACGCGGAAAACGAACTTTCGCTTGCGCTTATAGGCGCGCTGGTGGAAAAGTGCGGCATAGAAAAGTGCGGCGGTGTGATAAATTCGGTAACGCTTGAATTATGATGACTAATGACCAGGCAAACGAGCTTTTCAGGGAATACCGCAAAACGGGCGATAAAAAACTGAGAAACAAGCTTGTTGAAAATTATATGTACATAGCCGAAATACTTGCAAAAAAATTTGCAGGCAGGGGCGTGGAGTACGACGATTTGTTGCAGGTCGCTTCTGAAGCGCTTATTCTTGGCGTGGAAAAATTTGACCTGGAACTCGGCAATCAGTTTACCACTTACATCACGCCTACCATAACCGGCATGATAAAAAACTACTTCCGCGATTATTCGCGTTCGGTTCGTCTTCCCCGCAGAATTTATACTCTGGGCGCAAAAATCAAAAGCGAAACCAACGAATACTATAAGGAACACGGCGTAAAGCCTACCGTAAAACAGCTTGCAGAAAAATTGGGTGAAAGCGAAGAAGCTATTATGGAAGCTATGGAAAGCCGACACCCCTTAAGTCTTGACGGAACTGTTCAAAGCGACGACGGCGACGGAGACGGGCTTTTATACGACGTCATACCCGACCCCGACGATTCTTTTGAAAAGTTTGACGATGCTCAGTCTTTGCAGGACGAAATCAAAAAACTCAGTCCTACCGAGCAGCAGGTAGTATCGCTTCGCTTTATACACGGCAAATCCCAGGCAGAAGTAGGTAAAATACTTGGCGTAAGCCAGATGTTCGTATCGCGCGCGGAGCGCAAAATAGTTGATAAATTAAAGGAAGCTTTATCGCAATGATTACTTTCAGGGTGGACAATTTGAAGAATATGAACGCCTGCCTGAAGCCGTTTCTGGATTATCTGCGCAGTGCGGACGTTGACGACGACGCCGTATTCGACAGCCGCCTTGTTTCTTGCGAGCTTATTTCTAACGTTTTAAAGCATCTTGGCGAGACCGCAAGCTTTGAAGGAACAATAAATGCCGACAGCATAGTCATTACCGTTTCTTCGGAAAGCACGGACGGCAGTAAAATACATGCGGATTTACCCGATGTTTTTGCCGAAAGCGGACGCGGGCTTTATATTATAAAAACTATCTGCCGCGGGAATATATTCTCCGACGGGTGTTCTGTAAAGGTGTATATCCAGCGCCATAAAGCCTGAAAGAAAAGGTGTTTTAACCATACTGCGGCAAACACGTTTTTAATGAGGTTTTAGTGCGTTGTAAAATTTATAAATGATAATTCAAGCCG
>CAJLLH010000179.1 GCA_905207385.1 uncultured Eubacteriales bacterium | reverse complement strand
CGCTGGACAGGCTTGGCAGCTGCATTTTCTGGGGACCTCCGGGAACGGGCAAAACTACGCTTGCCAACATAATCGCATCCACCACGCACGGCGAGTTTATAAAACTGAACGCAGTTCAGGCGGGCGTTGCCGACGTTAAAAAGGCGGTGGAAGAGGCAAGAAACAATTTAAAAATGTACGGCAGGCGCACTTATCTTATGCTTGACGAGTGCCACCGCTTCAATAAGACCCAGTCCGACAGTCTTCTGCCCGCAATAGAACAGGGCACTATTATTTTTATCGGCTCTACTACGGAAAATCCGTATGCTTCAATGACCCCCGCAATTGTTTCGCGCTGTCGCGTGTTCGAGTTCAGGCGGCTTTCCGAAGGGGACATAAAGGGTGCGCTTGTAAAGGCGCTTAAAGATAAGCGCAGAGGGCTTGGAGAATACGGCGCAGTGGTGGAAGAAAACGCGCTCGACCACATCGCAAGAATGGCTGGCGGCGACTTGCGCACGGCTTACAACGCTTTGGAACTTGCCGTGCTTACAACGCCTCCGCAGTCTGACGGCAAAATAGTTGTAACGCTTAAAGATGCCGAACAGTCCATTCAGCGCAAAGCGCTCTCTTATAACGAGGACGAGTATTACGACTATCTTTCTGCGTTCTGCAAATCGTTGCGCGGAAGCGATTCAAACGCCGCGCTGTATTATGCGATGCGCCTTATTGAAGGCGGGTGCGACCCTATGACTGTCGCGCGCAGGCTTGTAATACATTCTTCTGAAGATGTCGGCATGGCCGACCCTCAGGCGCTCGTTGTTGCGACCTCCGCAATGTACGCGCTTGAAAAGACTGGCTATCCCGAAGGGCTTATTCCTCTTTCAAACGCAATCGTATATGTCTGCGAAGCTCCTAAAAGCAACGCGGCGTGCGCGGCTTTTCATGCGGCGCTCAACGATGCCCGCGAAATACGCGACGACGACGGAGTTCCCGCTTACCTTAAGGACAACACTTTCGGCGACGCCAAAACAAAGGCGCAGAGCTCCAAATATAAATATCCTCACAATTATGCCGAAGGATATGTTGAACAGCAGTACCTTCCCGATAAGCTTAAAGATAAGGTTTACTACGTTCCCAAAGATATCGGGTACGAAAAAACGGTTAAGGAAATACGTCGAACAAAGGGAAAACTTAAGTAAAATATCTCTTTTAAAGTTATAAAATGCACGCCGCATTCTGCGGCGTGCCTTTTCAGTTTCTTATAACAGGTTTAAGCTGTGCTTATAACACATAGCGCGGTTTGCAATTAAAAATAGTCATTTGCGAGCATTTTTGCAAATAAAACTACTCATAATAAAGTTATAGTTGTAAATAAAACTTGTATTAAAATATGCGGGTTGCAAAATCGGCGTAAAAAAGTTATTGACAAAAATCAAAAATCGGTTATATAATTTTATTAATAACAAGCGCAGAAGCGCATAACAATATTAAAGGCATTGACGGAGAGAAGTAGCAGGGAAGGTCGCCTGCAGCGAGCGGGGGATGGTGTGAGCCCCGCGGTAAGGCACTTTGCGAATAACACTCCCGAGCCGCTGCCCGAAAGTTTATGCAAGTAGGGTAAGCCGTAAGCCTGCGTTAAGGGCAGAGATTTGTTTGAATCTTGCAAAGTGGCCGCCGCAACGGCGGTAATTTAGGTGGCACCGCGGACATGAACTGTTCGTCCTGAAATTTCTATTTTTGGGCGGGCGGTTTTTTTATTTGTCTTTCAAAGCCGCACCGCAGAAGGAGTAAAGACTATGCAACAGATTTACAGAACAATTACTGCGGATAAACTTACCTCGTCCGATATCGGCACGGAAGTTACAATGTGCGGCTGGGTCGAAAACATACGCGACCACGGCGGCGTGTCGTTTATAGACCTGCGCGACTTCTACGGCGTCGTTCAGGTGGTAATGCGCGACGTTTCTATGCTCGAAGGCATCTCCCGCGAGGACTGCATTTCGGTAAGCGGACAAATTGAGGCGCGTGACGAAGAAACTTACAACCCCAAAATTCCGACGGGCACAATAGAGCTCAACTGCAAAAGCGTAAAAATGCTGGGCAAAGTTACGGCTAAACTTCCGTTTGAAATAATAACTTCCAAGGAAACAAGGGAAGATGTCCGCCTTAAATACCGCTTTTTAGATATGCGCAACAAAAAGGTAAAGGACAACATTGTTTTTCGCTCTCAGGTTATATCATACCTGCGCAGTCAGATGGAGGGGCTCGGCTTTCTTGAAGTGCAGACGCCCATACTTTGCGCATCTTCGCCCGAAGGCGCACGCGACTACATCGTTCCGTCGCGCAGATATAAAGGTAAATTTTACGCTCTGCCGCAGGCTCCGCAACAGTACAAACAGCTTCTTATGGTTGGCGGAATAGATAAGTATTTTCAGATAGCGCCCTGCTTCCGCGACGAGGACGCCCGCGCAGACCGTTCGCCGGGCGAATTCTATCAGCTCGATTTTGAAATGGCTTTCGCCACTCAGGAAGACGTGTTTGCCGTCGGCGAAAAGGTGCTTTACAACACTTTTAAAAAGTTTGCGCCCGAAGCGGAGATTACAACTCTTCCGTTCCCCGTAATATCGTATAAGCAGGCAATGCTGGAGTACGGCACAGATAAGCCCGACTTAAGGAACCCGCTTAAAATTATCGACCTTTCAGAATTTTTTTCGCGTTGCACGTTCAGACCGTTCATAGGCGCGACCGTCCGCGCGGTAAAGGTAAGTGCGGAAATGAGCAAGGGCTTCCACGAAAAGCTGCTTGAATTTGCCATTTCTATCGGTATGGGCGGGCTCGGATATCTCGAAGTGGGGGAAGACCTTTCTTTCAAAGGTCCGATAGATAAATTTATTCCCGCTGAGCTTAAAGGCGAGCTTGTAACGCTTGCATCGCTTAAGAGCGGCGACACGATATTTTTCATAGCCGACAGCGCCGCACGCGCGCCACTGCTTGCGGGGCAGATAAGGCAGGAGCTTGCTAAAAGACTTGGACTTATCGAAGAGAACGCGTTCCGCTTCTGCTTCGTAAACGATTTTCCTATGTATGAAGCCGACGAGGAAACGGGCAAAATAGGCTTTACCCACAACCCGTTTTCAATGCCGCAGGGCGGACTTTCCGCATTCGACGGCGACCCGTTGGATATTCTCGCTTATCAGTACGATATAGTTTGCAACGGCGTAGAGCTTTCCTCTGGCGCGGTGCGCAATCACGACCTTGGCATAATGCTGAAAGCTTTTGCTGTTGCGGGATACTCTGAAGAGGAGCTTAAAAGCAAGTTCGGCGCGCTTTACACAGCTTTTTCATACGGCGCGCCCCCTCATGCGGGAATGGCTCCCGGCATAGACCGAATGCTTATGCTTCTTAAGGGAGAAGAAAATATCCGCGAAGTTATTGCATTCCCGATGAGCTCTTCCGGACAGGATCTGATGTGCGGAGCGCCTTGCGAAGTAACCGAAACGCAGCTGAGGGAAGCGCATATAAAAATTAGGTAAAAGTTGCGGCGGTGCGCAGACC
>CAJLLH010000178.1 GCA_905207385.1 uncultured Eubacteriales bacterium | reverse complement strand
AAAATATAAAGAGCCGCACAAACTTTTGCGGAATTAATGAAGTGCGGCTGGCTTTAAAACCAATCGGCAACCCAAAAACAGATTGGCGCGCATATATGCGCGAAATAACCGCAAAAAAACAAACAGATATTTATAGGAGAGGACAATGGAAAGGAAACCTTTTATTGCAGGAAACTGGAAAATGAATATGACCGCAGAAAGCGGCGCAAAACTTATTAAGGAACTTGCACCCCTCGTTAAAGACGCGGACTGCGACGTAGCGCTTTGCGTACCCGCCATACTTATACCCGCAATGACCGAAGCGGCAAAAGGCACGAACATTGCGATAGGCGCGGAGAACATGCACTGGGAACCCAAGGGCGCATACACGGGCGAAATTTCCGCCGATATGCTTAAAGAGTACGGCGTTAAATACGTTATAATAGGACACAGCGAAAGAAGGCAGTACTTCGGCGAAACGGACGAAACGGTAAACAAACGCATCAAGGCCGTTCTTGCGGCAGGCATGACCCCCATCATGTGCATAGGCGAAACGCTTGAACAGCGCGAAGGCGGCATTACCGAAGAAGTGCTTTCCAAGCAGCTTGAAACTGACCTTGCGGGCGTTGAAGACGTTACAAAAGTTGTAATAGCTTACGAACCCGTATGGGCGATAGGCACCGGAAGGACGGCGACCGACGAGCAGGCTCAGGAAACGATTGCATTCATACGCAAAAAGATAGGCGAACTTTTCTGCCCCAAGTGCGCGGAAAAAGTTGTAATACAGTACGGCGGTTCGATGAACGCAGCAAACTGCAAGGGTCTTATGGCTCAGCCCGACATCGACGGCGGTCTTATAGGCGGCGCTTCGCTTAAGCTCGACTTTGCAACCATCGTAAATTACAACAAGTAATATAACGTAAATTTTTTGTATGCCGCGCCGTTTTTTTGGCGCGGCGTACGGTTATAATAAATACAGAGCAAATAACTTTATTGCATATTAAAAGTGCAATAGTTGCGGCATATATGCCGCTCAATTTGAAATTGCAAAACTAAAGAATTAAATTTTTAAGGATTTATTTTATGGCAAAAAAACCTTATGCAATCATAATTATGGACGGCTATGGACTTGCCCCCGCAGGTCCCGGCAACGCCATCTCTATCGACGGCAGCAAAAACGTCAACGAGCTAATTAAAAATTACCCCTCCGCCACCCTCGGCGCGAGCGGACTTTCGGTAGGTCTGCCCGAAGGTCAGATGGGCAACAGCGAAGTTGGCCACCTGAACATGGGCGCAGGCAGAATAGTTTACCAGGACCTTACCAAAATAACCAAGGAAATTCAGGACGGCGATTTCTTTAAAAACCCCGCCCTTTTAAAGGCAATGGAAAACGCCAAAAACAACGGCAAAAAGCTTCACCTTTACGGTCTTTTGTCCGACGGCGGTGTTCACAGCCACATAACGCACCTTTACGCCCTTCTTGAAATGGCAAAACAGCACGGTCTTGAAGATGTTTACGTGCACTGCTTCACCGACGGCAGAGACGTATCCCCCACGTCGGGCGCAGGTTTCGTGCGCGAACTTCAGGCAGAAATGGATAAAATCGGTTGCGGCAAAATCGCTTCGGTCTGCGGCAGATATTACGCAATGGACCGCGACAACAACTGGGACCGCGTTGAAAAGGCTTACGATATGCTTACCCTCGGCGAGGGCATCAGATGCGAAAATGCCGCCGACGCTCTGGAAGAGAGTTATAAAGAAGGCGTAACCGACGAGTTTGTTAAACCTACAAAGGTTTATGAAAACGGCAAGCCTTTAGGACTTTTGGAAAAGGGCGACAGCGTAATATGCTTCAACTTCCGCCCCGACCGCGCAAGGGAGATAACCCGTGCCGTATCGCAGAAGCAGTTTGTTGTACCCAAGGGCACTGCATTTGAAAGAAAGACGGGCTTCCTTGAACCCGTTTACGTTTGCTTCACCGTTTACGACGCAGAATTTGAAGGCGTTGAAATCGCATTCCCCAAAACTCACCTTAAAAACACGCTCGGCGAGTACCTCGCTTCGCTCGGCAAAAAGCAGCTCAGAATTGCCGAAACGGAAAAATATGCGCACGTTACGTTCTTCTTCAACGGCGGCGTCGAAGCGCCTAACGTAAACGAAGTGCGCGACCTTATACCCTCGCCCAAAGTTGCAACTTACGACCTTCAGCCCGAAATGAGCGCTTACCTTGTAACCGACAAGGTTATAGAAGAACTTGAAACGGGCGAGTTCGACGTTGTGATTTTAAACTTTGCAAACTGCGACATGGTTGGGCATACGGGCGTCATACCCGCCGCCGTAAAGGCAGTTCACGTTGTTGACGAGTGCGTAAAGCGCGTGCTTGACAAAATTCTTGAAATGGGCGGTTCGGCACTTCTTACCGCCGACCACGGCAACGCAGACAAGCTTCTTGACGAAGACGGCAAGCCTTTTACCGCTCACACTACAAACCGCGTGCCCGTAGTGCTCGTTTCCGAAGAATACAAAAACGCTACGCTCCGCAAAGACGGCATACTCGCCGACCTTGCGCCCACTCTTCTGACGGTTATGGGCGTACCCGTTCCCGCTGAAATGACGGGCAAATGCCTTATAGAAAAGTAAGCAAAAACTTAGGCGCAGCAAAAAGACAATATAATTTAAAGAAACATACGGTAAAGCCCTGCAAAACGCGGGGCTTTATTTTTATGTTATTGAATTACGGGCGGGGCGCAAAAAATTTTGCGCCCCGCCCGAAAATGCAGATGCATACGCCGCCATTCAAACGACGCAATAAAAATTATTCGCCAAGTATTTCCTTTCTCTGCTCCTCATACTCCTCTTCGCTCACGGCGCCGCTTTTCAGCGCCTCTGCAAGAGCTTTAAGAGCCTCGTACTTTTTTACGCGCTCGTCATACGGAGAAATATTTGAATTGTTAACCGTTCTACCCCAAAAGTTGTTAAGTTCCTTCTGTTCGCAATCGTAAAGCTTGTTTCTTATATGTTTTATATCTATCAACACAGACATCATAAGGCAAACAAGAACAAAGTAAACCATAAGCGTTACTCCGCCAGCAACGAGGATGGAAATGCCCTCCACCACCGCTTCACCCACAAAACAAATTATCGCCAAAGCAATTATGACAGCCATAATCGTAAAAAACAATATTATAAACATTATTTTTGCTTTGAAAAGAAAACTGTCGTTTTTATCGAACATGTTTATCCCCCCCCTAATAATTTCAGATATAATTATATTAAGTCTTATAAGACTTGTCAAGTCTTTTAATACTTGAAAATAATATAATAATCGTATGGTTACAATTAATTATGACGGTGTTAAATTTGCAACGAGACTGAAAGAGCTCAGTGCGGTACATTCGCTCAGCCAGATGGAGCTAGCCAAAGCCACGGGACTGAGCCAATCGGCGATAGCCAAGTGGGAAGTGTGCAGAACAGAACCGACCGCATCAGCGATTGTAATACTTTCGCAATATTTCGACGAAAAAATTGAATATATTCTGGGACTCACAGATTAATGATGCGCCGCGCGTAAAACTTACGCGCGGCG
>CAJLLH010000177.1 GCA_905207385.1 uncultured Eubacteriales bacterium | reverse complement strand
CCACCGCAATTATCTTCCGCGCATACTGTGCTGTTACAATTTCGCTTTCGTTGCCTTTCACATACGCAACAAATTCTTTCAGCTGCTGCCCAAAGCCGTTTTTTTATATTTGCGCCCAATTCGGCGGTTTTGTTTACAATAAGCCGTCGGTATGGTATACTTTTATTGAATTCGACAATCTTTTCGCGCCAAGAAAATGGCGCAAGCAATATTAAAATGGTAAGGGGGTGCGTATGATATTTTTTACAGCCGATTTGCACTTGGGGCATAAAAACATAATAAAGCTTGCCGAACGCCCATTTTCTTCCGCGGAGGAGATGGACGAAACCCTTATTGCCAACTGGAATAAAAAAGTAAAGGGCGGCGATACGGTGTACATTGCGGGCGATCTTATCAATAAATCTTCCGACCCGAAAAAATATCTTGCGCGCCTCAAGGGCAAAAAGGTGCTGATATGCGGCAACCACGACGTGGGCTGGATGGAGCTGATCGACCCGCGCGAATACTTTGTCGGGGTGGAAAAGCTTATTGAACAAAGCTTTTGCGGACATATGGTAACGCTTTGCCACTATCCCATGATAGAATGGCGCGCAAGCAGAAAAGGCATTTCAAAAAAGCTGGGTTACCTTATACACGGGCACATACATAAAAATACAGACAAACCTGAATATTACCAGCTTTTCCGCATACCCAACGCGCTTAACGCGGGAGTGGATATAAATAACTTTGAACCCGTAACGTTTGAAGAGCTCATCTTAAACAACAGCAGGTACAAGCACGACCTTCTGAAGGGCACGCCCGACGACGAAAGATTGAGCGAACTTGAATCCGCGCTTAAATTGCTTTAAATATCTTTTTTTGCATTTGCTCGGCTTGCAATTTGCATTAAGGTGCGACCAAGGTAATTAATTACAGTTAAATTCAATATAAAGTCGGACATATGATTGTAATATGCGCCCCAAAAGCTGAACAAGCTTTTGGGGCGCATATCTTCTGTCTGTCTTTTTTACAGTTTAAATATTATAAATAATGAATGCAAAAATGGTGTTAATTTTAATAACGCAAATATGACGCTCGCTTTTTAATATTCAAATGGAATATTATCCGCGTTTCCACCAGTAAGCGGAGTAGCGCGACAAAAGCAAATCCTTGGCGGAATAGGGGTCGCTGAGGTCGGAGCTGTCTATTTCTGCCCCTGAAAAATTGTATGGATGCGAATATATTGCCCAGCCTTCCGTATTTTCAAATATAACTTTTTCTACGGGCTCGCAAAAGTTGAACGCATGTACTCCGATATAATTTACGGCGGCGGGCAAGGTTATGCTCTCCAGGGAATAGCATTGAGAGAAAGCTTCCTCACCGATATAAGTTAAGTTTTTCGGAAGAATAACGCTCACAACGGAAGAGCAATCCGTGAATGCGCCGTCGCCTATATATGTCACTGCATCAGGGATGGTTATATCGGTAAGAGATGTAAATCCGAAGAAAGCGTAATTATTTATTCTGGTAATATTTTCGGGCAAAACAAGCTGCGTAACCTGCTTTCCGTCGATGTAAAGTTTGCCTGAACAGCTTAAGGGATTGGAGTAGGCGT
Source organism: uncultured Eubacteriales bacterium (assembly GCA_905207385.1). Classification (GTDB taxonomy): domain Bacteria; phylum Bacillota; class Clostridia; order Christensenellales; family Borkfalkiaceae; genus Coproplasma. The sequence continues at coordinate 1,971 of CAJLLH010000177.1, read as the reverse complement.
TATCGAACCGAATGGCGCACCACGACGCTATATCTGTAACGTTAACTTCTTCAAGCGCGTTGCATTCGGTGAATGCCCATTCGCCTATGTTTTTTAAATTTTTGCCGATGTTCAGCGTTTTAAGCGAAGCGCATTCTTCAAAGGCTCTTGGAAAAATTATTTTTGTTTTTTCATGTACTGTGTATTCGGTTATATCCTTCTTTGCTTTCATAAGCATAAGAAAGGGGTTGTTTTTATTGCCGATATAATAAGACCCATCACTTTCGTTGTACTCCGGCGAGTCGCACCCGTAAAAGGCTTGTGATTTGCAGGATAATAAATTGTCTGGCAAATATAACCTTTTCATTCCGTTGCAGTTATAAAAAGCGTAATCATATATTGTGTAACTGTGTCCGTTTATGTCTTCGGGTAATGTTACTTCTGCATCGTCTCCTAAATAACCTATAAGGTAATAAGTGTCTTTTTCTTCGTCGGAGTAAAAGATAAATTTGTCTCCCTCTGCAGAAAGCTTGCTTTTCCCTTTTGTGGGGGTGTAGATGTTCAATGCGCTGTGAATTATATACCCGTAAATTTCTTCCTGCGTTACAAATTGCAGTTGCGATCGGTTATATATTTCAACCAATCGGTTACAGCCTGCAAAAGCCGTACTTGACGGGTATGTAAGGTTTTTTCCTATGGTTGCGCTAATAAGAGCCTCACAACCTGAAAATGCTTGTTCGCCTATATATATTACGCTGTCGGGGATAACGATGTTTATTAGAGCGGTGCAATCTTTGAATGCCATGTCGCCTATGCCCGTAGTATTTTCAGACATGGTAATTTTTTTGAGCGTGGTGTTGTTTATGAATGCCCCCGAATTCAGCTCGTAATCGTGTCCTTTTATGTATTCAGGCAGTTCTATTTCTGTTTTGTCGCCTATATACGCCACAAAGTAGTATTTGCCTTCCGTTTCGTCGGAATAGGTTATGAAGCCTTGCTCGTCGGTGTGAAGATTGCTTGGTTCTTTGGCGGATGTGTGTATTTTCTGCGCGTATGATGCAACGTAACCGTAATCGGACATTCCGACTTCGATTTGCAGGTCGGAAAAATTATAAATTTCTATCAGCTTGGGGCAGTTCTGGAAAGAAAAGTTATGTATGGACGAAACATTTTTGCCTATCGTAATTTTTGTAAGGTTTGTACAGTTCGCAAAAGCGCCCGATAATATAAATTTTGCGTTTTCGTTTATCGTGCATTCGGTTATAAGCTTGTCTTTGGCTTTTACAAGCGCAATATAGGGATTGTTTATATTGCCCAGATAACAAGCGTTACCGTATTCGTGCAGCGCAAGCGACTCGCATTCTCCGAACGCGTAGTAGCCCATGCTTATAACGCTGTCGGGAATGTTTACATTTGTAAGAGCGGGACAATTGCTGAAAGCGGAATCCCCTATGTATTGAACGCCTTCTTCTATATAAACGCTTTTTATATTTTCGTTGTTGCTGAAAGCGTAAGAGTTTACGGATATAACCTGTTTTCCCTTATGCTTCGCCGGTATTAGTATGTTTTTATTTGAAGAATGAGGGTTTATGCCTTCTACGTAATATTTATTTTTAGCAAATGTAAAAATGAGACCGTCCGTACTGTATGAAGTATTTTTGCATGCGGAAAGACCAAGAGCTGCAGCAATAGCCGCGATTAGGATCAAAAGGACAAGCAGAATTTTACGTTTCATAATTCCCCTCAGCTAAAGATGTTTGCAAAGACATAAAATCAAGGCGTTGCAATCTGCATAAACAATATAGCACAAAAGCAAGCGCTATTCAATATTTTAATGTGATATTTATAAACTTATAAACAATATGCCGAAAGGCTGCAACTGCAACACCATATCTTACGACATTGTTCTGCAAAGCTGTATTAACTGCTTGCAATTTTGCATTAAGGTGCGACCGAGTTAATTAAATATAGTTAAATAAAATAAAACGGCGG
>CAJLLH010000176.1 GCA_905207385.1 uncultured Eubacteriales bacterium | reverse complement strand
AACCGCGGGCGCCCGAGTTTGCCATCATCCATATGGGGTTGAACTTATCGAGCGATTTTTTGAGCGCGTCGGTAACTTCGTCGGTAGCGTCGTCCCACGCCTTGATTACGGCGTTGTAGCGCTCTTCCTCTCTGAGGAGACCGCGCTGGTACTTGCGCTCTATCTGGAAGACTTTCTGTTCGGTATCTTCAACTATTTTCTTCTTTTCGTCGGGGATATGCATGTCGAATACCGATGTGGTTATTGCGCCGACGGTGGAATACTTATAGCCGAGGGTCTTGATTTTGTCGAGAACGTCAGCCGCTCTGGGAGCGCCGCCCGTCTTGAAGCAGCGTTCAACGATTTTGCCGAGCTGCTTTTTGCCTACCGCGACGTTAGAGCCGAGGAAATCGTAAGAAATTTCGTACTTGAGGTAGTCTTCCTTATTCTTCCTTACAACAAAGCCGAGGTCCTGAGGCATTTCGTTGTTGAATATAATTCTGCCGACGGTAGTCTTTACCTTGCCCGTTACGGTTTCGCCGTTGAAAGGAGACTTTTCGTCGTTTATGGTTACAGTCCTGCGGACGTAAATTTCGTCCTGCATGTGGATAAACTTGGTCTGGTAAGCCATGAGCGCTTCGTCTTCGGAGATGTAAGCGCCGGGCACGTACTCTTGAGCGCCCTCTTCGCCTTCGGAGCATTCAACGTATCTGTCGCCGCTCCAGCGGTAGAACTTGCCTTCTTCGCGCCTTATTATGGTAAGGTAATAAGCACCCATAACCATATCCTGCGAAGGCTGCATAACGGGCTTGCCGTCGGAAAGCTTTAAGATGTTGTTGGAGGAAAGCATGAGGAACCTTGCTTCCGCCTGAGCCTCGATGGAAAGAGGTACGTGAACTGCCATCTGGTCGCCGTCGAAGTCGGCGTTGAATGCCGTACATACGAGCGGGTGAATTTTGATTGCGCGGCCTTCGATGAGCACGGGCTCGAACGCCTGAATGGAGAGCCTGTGCAGCGTGGGCGCACGGTTAAGAAGAACGGGGTGTTCCTTGATTACGTCCTCGAGAACGTCCCATACGAAGGGCTTAGCCTTTTCTACGGTGCGCTTGGCGCTCTTTATATTGTGGCACTGACCACTTTCAACGAGCCTCTTCATAACGAAGGGCTTGAAAAGTTCGATTGCCATTTCCTTGGGCAGACCGCACTGGTAAAGCTTGAGTTCGGGGCCTACGACGATAACCGAACGGCCGGAGTAGTCGACACGCTTGCCGAGGAGGTTCTGACGGAAACGACCCTGCTTGCCGCGGAGCATTCCGGAAAGGGACTTGAGTTCCCTGTTGGAAGGGCCTGCAAGGGGCTTGCCGCGCCTGCCGTTATCGATGAGCGCGTCCACGGCTTCCTGAAGCATGCGCTTTTCGTTCTTTACAATCATGTCGGGAGCGCCGAGCTCCATCATTCTCTTAAGCCTGTTGTTGCGGTTTATAACCCTGCGGTATAAATCGTTGAGGTCGGAAGATGCGAACCTGCCGCCGTCGAGCTGTACCATTGGTCTGAGCTCGGGGGGAAGCACGGGAAGGACGGTAAGTATCATCCATTCGGGGCGCTGCTGGTTCTTGCGGAAGGCTTCGAGTATCTCTATGCGCTTAACCGCCTTAACCCTCTTCTGACCTGCCTGGTTGTTTTCGATAATCTGCTTGCATTCGGCGCATTCCTTTTCGAGGTCAACCGCCATCAGAAGTTCGCGGATGGCTTCTGCGCCCATGCCTACTTTGAGACCGGTAACAGAGCTGTCGCCGTATTTTTCCTCTACTTCGAGGAGTTCTTTATCGTTTATTATCTGCTTGTATTCGAGGGTGGGAACTGTGCCGGGGTCGATAACGACGTATGCGGCAAAGTATATGACCTGCTCGAGGGCTTTGGGGCTCATGTCGAGCACGAGACCTATGCGCGAAGGAACGCCGCGGAAATACCAGATATGAGATACGGGCGCTGCAAGTTCGATATGACCCATGCGCTCGCGGCGGACTTTGGAGCGGGTAACTTCTACGCCGCACTTTTCGCAGATGACGCCCTTATAGCGTATGCGCTTGTACTTGCCGCAGTGGCATTCCCAGTCCTTCATCGGGCCGAATATTCTTTCGCAGAAAAGGCCGTCGCGTTCGGGCTTCTGCGTTCTGTAGTTTATGGTTTCGGGTTTGGTTACTTCGCCTTTGGAAAGTTCCCTTATTTTTTCGGGGGAAGCAACGCCTATTTTAATAGAGCAAAAATCGTTTAATTCAAACATACTGTACCTGCTACCTCCCTTGATTACTCGTCCTTGTCCTCATCGTCGCCGTCGTCGAAGAGCTTGAATTTCTCGCCGAAATCGTCATCGTCTTCGTCATCGTCGCCGCTGAAGAGTTCCTTGCCTGCAAAGCCGTCTTCGTCGTCGTCAGTTTCGAAGATAGAGCCGAGTTCGAAATCTTCGTCCTCGTCTTCATCCTCGCCCGTAATGTCGTATTCTTCGACGGCGGTCTGCCTGTCGCGCTCTTCGGCGTCGCGCGCCGCTGCGGTAGGTATAGCTTCGTCGTCTTCGTCGAGTTCGCGGATGATGAGCTCGTCGTTGTTTTCGGTAAGCACCTTAACGTCGAGCGCGAGCGCCTGAAGTTCCTTGAGAAGGACTTTGAACGCTTCGGGAATGCCGGGCTCGGAGATGTTGTTGCCCTTTACGATTGATTCGTAAGTTTTAACCCTGCCCGCGATATCGTCGGACTTGACGGTAAGAATTTCCTGAAGGATGTGAGCCGCGCCGTATGCTTCGAGCGCCCAGACTTCCATTTCGCCGAAACGCTGGCCGCCGAACTGCGCTTTACCGCCGAGGGGCTGCTGCGTTACAAGGCTGTAAGGACCTATCGAACGCGCGTGAATCTTGTCGTCTACAAGGTGGATAAGTTTTATCATGTACTGAACGCCTACGGTTACCCTGTTTTCGAAAGGTTCGCCCGTTCTGCCGTCGTATACCTGAATTTTGCCGTCTACCTTGCCTTCGGGGTTCAATATATTGTTCTCTTCAAAGAGCTGCTTTATATCCTGCTCGGTCGCGCCGTCGAATACGGGGGTGGCAATCTTCCAGCCGAGCTGTTTGCACACGAGACCGAGGTGCACTTCGAGCACCTGACCGATGTTCATTCGGGAAGGCACGCCGAGGGGGTTGAGCACTATCTGCAAAGGAGTGCCGTCGGCAAGGAAAGGCATATCCGCCTGGGGAAGCACGCGGGAAATAACGCCCTTGTTACCGTGGCGACCCGCCATTTTGTCGCCGACCTGAATTTTACGTTTCTGTGCGATATATACGCGAACGAGTTTGTTTACGCCGGGTGCAAGTTCGTCCTTGTTTTCGCGGGTGAACACCTTTACGTCCACTACTATGCCGCCTTCACCGTGAGGAACTTTGAGCGAGGTATCCCTTACTTCCCTTGCCTTCTCGCCGAATATTGCGCGGAGAAGTCTTTCTTCGGGGGTAAGTTCGGTTTCGCCCTTGGGCGTAACCTTGCCGACGAGGATGTCGCCCGTCTGAACTTCGGCGCCTATGCGGATAATGCCGTTTTCGTCG
>CAJLLH010000175.1 GCA_905207385.1 uncultured Eubacteriales bacterium | reverse complement strand
CGCTTAATAAAAGCGCGGGGCGCACCTGTTTTCAAATAAAAAATGTTAGACTTTTTCAATATTTTTTTTGTCGGTTTGCAGTTGTAATTATGCATTAATCTGAATATATATGCGGAGCAATGCGGGCAACAGGCGGCTTAAGCTTGCGTGCGGCGCAATGAAAAATTTGTAAAATAAACCTATTTTTATTGTCATAACTAACAAAAAGTGCGCAGCTTACAAAATTTGTTCAAACATTTGTCAAACGTCGTTTAATTATGTATAATTGAATGGAAAATGATAAAAAGGGCAAAAACTTAGAGCGCAGGCGGCTGTTTTACCCACCCGAGCCGCTTTTGCCCTAAAATTTGCAAAGGAAGTGCAGTTATGTCTAAAATTTCTAAAAGAGTGGCTACCATTTCACCCTCTATGACGCTGGCGATGTCCGCAAAGGCGGCGGAACTTAAAGCCGCAGGCGAAAACGTAATTTCTTTCGGCGTCGGCGAACCTGACTTCATCACCCCCGCCCACATCATACAGGCGGCTAAGGACGCGCTTGACGCAGGTCACACAAAGTATGTGGCGGCGGCTGGTCTGCCCGCCCTTAAAAAAGCGGTTTGCAAAAAGTTCAAAAACGATAACGGGCTTGACTACGACCCTTCGCAGATAATAATTTCAAACGGCGCAAAGCATTCAATCTTCAACGCCGTATTTGCAACAATCGACCCGGGCGACGAGGTTATAATTCCCGCGCCTTACTGGCTCACCTACCCCGAAGTGGTTAAGTGCTGCGGCGGCGTGCCCGTATACGTAACTTCCACCCGCGAAAGCGGCTTCAAGGTAACGGCGGAACAGCTCGAGGCTGCGGTAACGCCCAAAACCAAAATGCTCATCTTCAACAGCCCCTGCAACCCCACGGGCGCTGTTTACACCGAAGAGGAGATAAGAAAGATTGCCGCCGTCTGCGAAAAGCACGACATCCTCGTTCTTTCCGACGAAATTTACGAAAAGCTTATTTACGGCGGAGAAAAGCCTTTCTCCATAGCCACCGTTTCGCCCAAAATGAAGGAACTTACGATAACGGTCAACGGCGTTTCCAAGTCCTACGCAATGACGGGCTGGAGGCTTGGCTATCTTGCCGCCGCACCCGAAATTGCCAAGGCAATATCCTCGTTCCAGAGCCACGCAACTTCAAACGTCAACACTATGACGCAGTACGCATCCATTGCCGCGCTCGAAGGTCCTACCGCTCCCATGGAAGAGATGGTAAAAGCTTTCGGCGAGCGCCGCGACCGCATGATGCGCATTCTCGACGAAATGAAGCCCCTCGGCCTTGACTACGTTAAGCCCGACGGCGCGTTCTACGTAATGCTTCTTTGCGACAAGTTCTACGGCAAGGCTTACGAGGGCAAGGTAATAAACGGCAGCATGGACATGACGGAAATGCTTCTCACGCACGCAAAAGTTGCGCTTACCCCCGGCATATGCTTCGGCGACGACGCCTGCGTACGCCTTTCGTACGCCCTTTCGATGGAAGATATGGTTGAAGGTTTGAGGCGCATAGGCGAATTCGTAAGCAAAATCAAGTAATCAATTTACGCCGTTTTCGGCTTTTATAAGCCTTTTTTGCCGCGCAGACCGCGCTTATGTATGCGCGTACGCGCTTAAAAGTGAAATAATGGCGGTTATTTGCAAAAATTTTGCTTAAATTTTTATAAAGGTATTGAAATTCCTCCGTTTTACTGGTAAAATAGAATAAAGGTACCTTCCACGGTACTAAGGAGGTTTAATAATGATCAAAATCATAACGGGCGCCAAAGGCACGGGCAAGACAAAGAAACTCATCGACGCAGCCAACAAAGACGCGACTTCGGCAAAAGGCGTAAGTGCGTTCATAACCGATACCAAAAGGTATATGTACGACCTTAACCGTGCGGTGCGCTTCATAGACGTTACTGATTATAATATCGCGGGTGAAGATTCTCTCTGCGGTTTCGTAAAGGGTATTGCCGCGGGCAATCACGACTACGAATACATCTACATAGACGGCATCGCGCGCATAGCGGGCAAAGAACTTTCCGAAATGGCGGGCATATTCTATATGCTTGAAAAGCTTTCCAACGACAACAACATCGTAATCACCATTACGTGCAGCTGCCCCGTTGAAAATCTGCCCGAATTTGTTGCCAAGTACGTTTAACACGTAAAACCCTGAACTTTATGGGGGAGCGCAAAATTATCGCGCTCCCTTTGCCTTATTTTTAATTTATTTACACTTTTTGATTTAGCGGGAGTGAGAAGATGAATTTTATAAGTACTCGCGGCGGCGAAAAGGTAACGGGCGCCAGAGCAATAGTTAAAGGACTTTCAGACAACGGCGGACTTTTCGTCCCGGAAAGCTTCCCCGCCGTATCGCGCGAAGAGCTTGAAGAAATGCTCGGCATGAGCTACCCCGAAAGGGCTGCCAAAGTGCTCGGCAAATATCTCGACGATTACGACGGCGCAGAACTTTTGTCTGCGCTGGAAGCGGCGTACGCAAAATTCGACGGCGACCCCGCGCCCCTCGTTAAAATAGACGACGGCATATACCTTCTCGAACTCTGGCACGGACCTACGTGCGCGTTCAAGGATATGGCGCTCACCGTGCTTCCCTACCTTTTACGCAAGGGTTCGGATATCTGCGGAATCAAAGAAAACATACTCATTCTCGTAGCCACCTCGGGCGATACGGGCAAAGCCGCGCTCGAAGGCTTCAAGGACGCCGAAGGCATTAAAATAATGGTATTCTACCCCGACGACGGCGTTTCCAAAATGCAGAAACTTCAGATGTGCACGCAGGAAGGTTCAAACGTGAACGTCGTTGCTGTAAAAGGCAACTTCGACGACTGCCAGACCGCCGTTAAAAAAATCTTCTCAAACAAGGAATACGAAAAAATCCTCAAGGACAAAAACATAATTTTGTCCTCGGCAAATTCCATAAACTTCGGCCGCCTCGCTCCCCAGATAGCCTATTATTTCTCTTCCTATCTCGACCTCGTAAGCGGCGGTCAGATAGAGATGGGCGAAGAGGTGGACTTCTCCGTTCCCACGGGCAATTTCGGCAACATACTCGCGGCGTACTACGCAAGGCGCATGGGTCTGCCCGTACGCAGGTTGCACTGCGCTTCCAACATGAACAATATTTTAACCGACTTCATGTCCAGCGGCACGTACGATACTCACCGCAATTTCTATAAAACAACCTCCCCCTCGATGGATATACTCATATCCTCCAACCTCGAAAGGCTTCTTTTCGAAGTGTGCGGCAGAAATTCAGAGCGCACGGCGGAGCTTATGAAGGAGCTTAAGGAAAAGGGCACGTATACCATAACTGCGGAAGAAAAGGCGGCAATAGCTTCCGTTTTCGACGGCGGGTTCGCCAACGAAGACGAGGTGGTGGAAACCATTTACGACGTATTCTGCGATACGGGCTACACAATGGATACGCATACGGGTTGCGCAATGAAGGTCGCGCTCGACTGGTTCGATAAAAACAAGAAAGACGCCACCAAGATGGTGGTGGTATCCACTGCCAACCCCTACAAATTCCCTCAGGACGTGCTGTA
>CAJLLH010000174.1 GCA_905207385.1 uncultured Eubacteriales bacterium | reverse complement strand
CAGAAATTTTCTGCCGCCGCCGAAACTCAGGAATTAAGAACAAAAGGTATGCTTTTTATAAGCCTTTAATCAGTTTTTCTTAGACTTGAGAAATCCCGTAACGATAAACATTATCACGGATACAAGGTACATTGCAAATGCTGCCGTTGCAGTATTCATTGCCTTTACCGCGAGAGGGTTGGTTGAGTCGAGAACGGTTATCCACAGCGTGCCCACAAGGTAAGCTCTTGCGGAAATTATTATGCCGAAGCAGATAACGCACAATACTGTTGCAACGAGAAGGCAGGCATATATCACCGCTTCGTTTTTAGCCTTGCCCGAAAGAACCGTTGCCGCAGCGACAAGCAACACAACCGCGATGGTTGCAACAACAACCCAGGCTATGCCGGGGATTTCGTAACCTACAACAGAGGAGCTGACAAGCGTAATTATCATTGCCACAAGTGCGATGACCGCCGAAACAGCCGATATGTAGAACACTATGCCCTGTTTTTTAAGAAATTCTTTCATAAATCAGGCCTCCTTTTTTGATTTAACCAGCGAAAGGACGTAAACAGCCGCACAGCCGATTGTAAGAACGGCGGTAACGCATATTGCTACGGTGTAGCCTATTCTCCAGCTGGTCATTACCTCTACCGTGTACGAAGAGGTGTTTACCATATTCATATAGTTGCTCTGTGCGAGAACGTAAAGGTTGTGATGTATAGCGTCCTTTACCGCCTGAAGAATTGTTGCGTCTTTCTTGTACATGTCTGCGGTGATGCCGTAGCCTACAATCTTGCTGTTTTCAAGGTCGTAAGTTGCATCGAAGCTGGTAAGACCTGCATACAGGCAGTCGGTAAGCTGGTCGGCGTCGTCGTTCATGTCGGATACTATATATCCGTTGAAGCCCCATTCGCCGTAAAGTATGTCTTTAATCATGCCCTTGCTTGCGGTAACTTCGTCGGGACCTATTTTGCTGAACGAAGCCATTACGCCGAGCATGCCCACATCTTCGCCGCGCTCTTCATCGTACTTGGTAGCTTCGAACGCGAGCTGGAATGCGCGGAGTTCAACTTCCCTTGCTCTCTGTTCTTCAAGATAAGGAGCTACGCCCGTACGGTTGGTTTCCTGGTCGTTGAACGCATAGTGCTTGGGAGCGGCTATAAGGCCTTTATCAAGCGCGCCTATGCTGAATTCCATGCCGACTACGCCCGTAAGGATGGGGTCTTCGGAATAATATTCGCCGTTACGTCCGTTGTAAGGGCTGCGGTGCGTGTTCATGCCGGGACCCCAGAGAATGGGAAGTCCTACAAACAGCGCGTCGTTGCCGATAAGTCTGCCCTGCTCGTAAGCGAGTTCGGGGTTGAACGTAGACGCAACTACGGGAGCGGAAGGGAATATGTTCATGCCGAAGGATGCGTTTTCGTCATCCTCGCTTATGTACCATTCGGGGGGATTTTCGCCGAAGTTGTTGTAACTTAAAGAACCGAAGCCGCGTCCGCCTATGCCGTTGGGGCCGTTTTCGGTGTATCTGCCTGCAAGGAAGCCGACGGAGGGCATAGCAAGGTATTCGCGGTTGCCGTGAAGAATGAAGTTGAGCGCTTCGGTGAGGTCGAGCTGGTTAAGAAGAGTTTCCCAGCGGGGGTCATCGTAGTCTGCGCCATTCATTTCGGCGAATACCATATCGCCTTCGGCGTTGAATACTATTTCAGACACGTCGTCGTCAGTCTTAATTTCGTAGTTGTTGCCGTTGATGCGGTCCACCATCTCTGCGGAAGCCAGCATATCGGTATAAGACTCAGGCCAGGTGGTATCCCACGAATTGCGCGAAAGATAGGTAACTTCGCCATCTTTCCAGTAGTTCCAGTCTGCGGTTTCAAGCGAGTTTTTAACCTGCGTGCCCGCCTTGGTTATGTTGAAAGTGCTTTCGTCAACAGTTCCGCCCACATAATTGTAAGTCCATTTGAGCGCCTTGGCGGAATTTCCGTTGTAATCCATGCCGTCTGCGGTGGTTTTGCCCTTTGCCGCAAGAATGTTGTTGAGCGCATCGTGCGCGCCGTTGCCTACCGCGAAGTAGTAGTCGCCTTCATCGAGTATGTAAGAGCCGTTGCCGTCCATTGCAGAAGAATCCCAGCTTGCAAGATTCTGCATGTCCACGCTGATGGTCATAGTCTGCGTTTCGCCGGGCTGAAGAATGTCGGTTTTGTCAAACGCGAGCAGCTGAACGGAAGCTTTTTCCACTCCGCCAGTTATATAGGGCGCCTGACCGTATATCTGAACGGAAGTTTTGCCCGCAACTTTGCCGGTGTTTTGCACGGTTACAGTAATTTCGGTATCCATGCTGTGAGGCGCGCTGTTCATTACCACGGAGGTATTTTCAATTTTCTGTTCGAAAGTGGTGTAAGAAAGCCCGTAGCCGAAGCCGTAGGAAACTTCCTTGTCGTAGTTCCAGCCGCCTTCGGTATCGAAGCGACCCGCGCCCGTGGAAGAGTTTGCGTTGCCTCTGCCTAAAACTACGTCCTCGTACCTCGTTTCATAATAACGGTAGCCTACGTATATGCCCTCCGCCTCTATGAGGTACTTATTGTTAGAACCGTTGGTGGGTACTCTGGTGAAATCAGTCGAAGGATTGGAATAAGCAAAGTTGCCCATATTCTGCATTGCGGGAGCGGAAAGGCTGTCCGTTGCATACAGGTCGTAAAGTCCGCCTGAGGGGTTGCTTTCGCCCGTAAGAAGGTTAGCTATGCCGTAAACGCCGTAGCAGCCGGGATGACCTACCCAGAGTATTGCGCCTATTTTTTCGTTCTGCTTGAGTTCTTCTATTTCCATAGCCGAGTTGGTGTTAAGAAGAACTATGACCTTATCGAAATTATCGGTGGCAAGCTTAATGGCGTCCCTTTCGTTTGTGGTAAGTTCCATTGCGGTCGTCGCGCCCGTGCCTTCAACCACGCCGCCCTGACCGGGAGCATAGTCGCCCATTTCGGAATTGGGACGGCCTACAACTACTATTGCCGCGTCGCCGAACTGGGTGAAGCTTGACTTATAATCGGGGTTTGCCGCCTGAAGCTGTGCAAGCGAAGCTTCTTTGGGGTCGAACGAGGTGCTTGCCCTGTCGTTATTGGTGAGCTTCTGGGTCTGGTTTACAGTTTCGTAAACGTCAGACATAGTGCCGTTTATTTCATACTTTTCGGCAAGAGCTTCTTCAAGCTGCACAACCTGACCTGCTTTTGCCGAAACGCCCATGCCCGAGCCTGCAAGAATTACGTGGCTGCGTATGCCCAGAAGGGTTACTTTGCTTTCCTTGGAAAGGGGAAGAACGCCCGTGTTCTTAAGAAGTACAGAACCTTCTTCCGAAAGCTGAGTGTTAAGATTTACATGTGCGTCCACCACCGCTTGGCTGTTGCCCGTACCGTCCTGATTAAGATATTCAGAGTCGGGGGTGTAAGCCGAATACAGCGTGCCGTCGTCAGTGGATATTACCTGCGAGCTGTGCGTGTTGAAGAAACCGTCTATTTCGCCGCGGTTTTGCTCCATCACGACAGAAGCCACGACAGACAGGGACAGCATAGCCGAAAAGACGAACGTAAGTCCCCGCCACAAAGAT
>CAJLLH010000173.1 GCA_905207385.1 uncultured Eubacteriales bacterium | reverse complement strand
ATAAAAAATAATAAATATTTAATTGAATTTTAATTAAATAATAATTAATTTTACAGCCAATTAAAAACTCTGAAATACACAAAAACAAGCTGAAATACACGTTTCAAACTTACAAAACAGAAGTTTAAAAAACTAATTATTTTTATCTTTTATCCCCTTATACTGAACTTCGGGCGCGCTGCTGCCGAATAAAGTTATCGCCTTGCGGGGGCAAATGTTTACGCAGCGGTAACAATATACGCAGTTGTCTTTTGCGCGGGCAACGCCGCCCGACACCTGCAAATTGCCGACGGGGCATTGTTTTGCGCATATTCCGCACCCTATGCATTTTTTAGGGTCTGTTCTGAGGCAATCTTTTTTAAGATTTTCGCTTTTGCGCCAGAGCATGCGCTGACAGAAATAACCCGTTGCATGCGAAAAAATATTGAAGCCGCGGCGAAAAGGGCGGTCCTCTTTTATTCTTCTGACGAAATTATCCATCCGCCTTTCTGCCTTTTCAAGTTTGCCGCTGTTTTCCGCGCCGTTGCGGATGGCAAAAAATTTGCAGTCGGAAAGGTTGTTTGGCATATCGAAATGTTCTGCAAACTTTACCTTGCCGCCCAGTTTTTCCACCGTTCTGCCAAGGCTTGCCGCTCCGTCGCCGGAAAAAAGGTATTGCGTTGCTATTATTATTACCTCTTTGCCGCACAGCTGCGAAGCGTACTTATAGACAAACCGCCGCATAGGCACGGGCGGCGAAGAGCCGTATACGGGAAACGCCAGCATAACGCAGTCCGCACTTTTTATAGCCGAAGAAAAATCTGCTTCGGACGAAATGTCGTAAGCGTTCGACGCATACACGGAAGATAATTTTTTGCACAATCTAACCGCTACATAGCGGGTGTTGCCGGTACCTGTAAAATAAAACGCGCTGAGTTTTTTCATTAATACGCTCCGTTTTGCAGTTTATCCTTAATTATATGTAAAAAATTACCTTTATGTTACCGTTGCGCAAAACGCCTTCAAGCAAAATTGACAGCGCACCTCCCTTCTGATATAATTTTCCAACAGTTTACAAAAGAGAGAAATTTATGGACGAAAATCAGAACAGCAAAGCGCCTTCGGAAGGCGCAGAGGAACAGTTAAACACCCTCGCTGAAAAAGCCGAAGCCGCGACCGCCGAGGCAACTTCGGAAATACATACCGAAACTTCTCTGCCCGAAAGCGCAGCAGAGAAAAAACCTTCTGTTATGAACCGAATATGGACATGGCTCAAAGCCATAGTTCCGGGACTTGCTCTTTGCGCGGTAATAGCAGTGCCCTCGTGGTTTTTGGGCAAGCTTGTGCCCGTTATAGGAAGCGCGGTTTTTGCAATAGTCATAGGCATGGTAATAGCCTTTTTCCGCCGTCCCAAGTGGCTGGATACGGGCATACGCTTTACATCCAAAAAAATATTGCAGGCGAGCATTGTATTTTTAGGCTTCGGAATGAACTTCATAACCGTAGTTCAGGTAGGCGGCGACTCCATACTTATAATACTTTCCACCATCGCGACGTCGCTTATAGTTTCGTTTATAATGTCAAAGTTGCTTAAAATACCTGCCAACACCGCGACGCTTGTGGGCGTAGGCTCTTCGATATGCGGAGGTTCGGCGATAGCGGCGACCGCGCCCGTCATAAGGGCTAAAGACAGCGAAGTTGCAACGTCGATATCCGTTATATTTTTATTCAACGTAATAGCCGCGTTCACATTCCCCGCCATAGGTCAGGCGCTTGGAATGAGCGACACAGGCTTCGGAATGTGGGCGGGAACGGCTATAAACGATACCTCGTCCGTAGTTGCCGCGGGGCAGAGCTGGGAGAGCATGACGGGAAGCGACACCGCGCTTCAGTATGCCACGATAGTAAAACTAACAAGAACGCTTGCAATTATCCCCATTACCCTTGCCCTTGCCATATGGCAGATGATAAAAGCCAAAAAATCGGCTGCGGCTGGCGCGGAAGGATTTACGTTCAGCTTTGTAAAAGTTTTCCCCTGGTTTGTTATATTTTTCCTTTTAGCGGCAATTATAAACACCTGGCTTTTCCCCGCAATAGGCATAGGGACGAACGTTTCAGGCGTGCTTTCGGACGCAGGCAAGTTTATGATTACGCTTGCGATGGCGGCGATAGGACTGAACACCAACGTAGTAAAACTTGTGCGCTCGGGCTGGAAGCCCATACTTATGGGATTTATATGCTGGGTTGCAATAGCTGCCGTAAGCATAGGCGTACAGGTTGCGCTTGGCTTGTGGTAATAAAAAAAGGTCGGCACTTTTCCGACCTTTTTTATTTATATAAGTGATATGCGGCAATTATAAAATAAATGTTATGTTTTGTAAAGCGCGCAAATAATATTGACAATTATCTATGTGATTGATATAATATAGACAAATCTGAATGTGAGGATTTGAATGGAAACGACCGACAGTGTAAAAATGCTGAAAGCGCTTGGCGACGATACGCGGGCGAAAATATTTGAAATGTTGCAGGGCGGCGAACTTTGCGCATGCAAAATACTTGAAAAGCTGAACATAACCCAGCCCACCCTTTCGCACCACATGAAAATACTTTGCGACTGCGGACTTGTTGAAGCTGAACGCGACTGGAAATGGATGCACTATTCAGTAAACCGAACAGCGTTAAGCGGGCTTATCGACTGGCTTGACGGCGATAACAAAAAGGAGGAATAATTATGCCCTGCCCCAACGTTACAGAATGCATTTGTCCGAAAGTGAGCTGTCCCAATCACGGAATGTGCTGCGACTGCGTAAAAAAGCACCGCGACACCGACAGCCTGCCCTACTGCCTTTTCCCCGATAACGGCGGCGATAAATCAAACGAAAACCACTACCGCGTACTTAAAAAGCGGTTTGAAGGCGAGGATAAATGATGGAATACTCGTTAGAAGAAAAATACGCGCTTATAAAGCGCGAAGTTATGAAATGTGAAAGCAAAAACCCCGCGGACATAGCGCGCTGTGTTATGGATAAAGACTTTGTAAACATGCACGGACCAGAACATCACTTTTTGGACGGCGCGGCGTTTTTAATGGCTTATTGCAACGCAGGCGGGGCAATTGACCCCGATATATGCCTTGATGAACTTGCAAAACGCACCATAAAAATGCCGGGAGCGATGTGCGGATACTGGGGAGTTTGCGGCTCGGTTGCGGCTGTGGGAGCGGCTCTTGCAATCATACACGGCACTGGCCCCCTTTCGACAAACGAGTACTACGCGGACAATATGGAGTACACCTCTTCCGTAATAGCAAAAATGGCTCAAATCGGCGGAGCGAGGTGCTGCAAGCGCAACGCATTCCTTTCGCTTTCGGAGGGAGCAGAATTTGTTAAAAACAAATACGGCATTTTGATGGAGACTGATAAAATAATCTGCACATATTATGCGCGCAATGCGCAATGTCTTGGCGCGAAGTGCCCCTTCCACCCCTCAGTCTGAGCGGCGCGAAGAAAACCTATACCCACGCCGTTTAATCGGCACGGTAAAATACGCGATAATGCATATTATAATATAAAAACGGCGGAAAAGCAATAATTCCGCCCCAGGAAATTTCCGCCTCCG
>CAJLLH010000172.1 GCA_905207385.1 uncultured Eubacteriales bacterium | reverse complement strand
TTAATATAGTTTTAATGCACGACATTGCAAAACGACATTCAATCAGAACAAATCGTCGTCATCGTCGTCATCATCGTCATCGTCGTCATCATCCTCGTCGCTGTCTTCGCCGAGGTCGTCATCGTCTAAGTCGGATAAGGGATCGTCCTCATCGTAAGCTTCGCCGTAGCTGTCGCTCTCTTCGTCGTCGAACTCTTCGTTGAGGTCTTCAGAAAGCTCTTCTTCAAGCGTTTCGTCGTCTACGGTAAGGTCTTCATCGTCTTCGAGGTAGTTCTTCCACTCCTCGTCGGTATCCATATCCACATCTTCGTCGTCTTCGTACTGGCTGGCCTGTTTGCAGGCATCGCACATCTTTTCGCCGTAGCGCATGGCATTAACGCCGCATACGGGGCAGATTTCAGTCTTTTCTGCGTTTTCGTCCAGGTCGTCATCGTCCAGGTCTGCGAACTGGAGTTTATTGCCCTTCATTTCGGCAATGCACACGTCGCAGTACTCCTGCTTTTCAGGGTCTATATAGTTAAGTTTGCACCTGGGGCATTTAACGTATTTAATCATAACAATATTCTCCGTTTTAACTGCAGGAAAAAATTGCGTTTTTCCGTGCCCTTAATCAATGGTAACATTATATTAATATTCAATGTATTTGTAAACCGTTTTAAATAATAATTTGCAAATAAAATTGAAATATTTTTGTGAAATCTTATTTTTTGTGCCGAGCCGTATGCGTCAGGCCGGCGCAAGGCGTTGCTTTACACCCCCGCAAAAAGCAATTGTGAGGCATTTTGCAACCTTTTATGCGCCCGAACACATAATCATAATAAACAGACACGCGACATATTAAACATTTTAGGCATAAAAGGACAAAATAACGACATTTTTGCAAAAGCAAAAAAGCGCACCGAGCAAAGTACAATCTTACAGCTGAAAGGACTTACCCTTTTTTCAGCAATTTGAAATAAGCATGCCGCCCGCGAGCGGGCGGCATGCGATTTTTCATATTAATAAAGCGGAGCTTATGAAAGCTCCGCTCTGATATTATGGTTATGCGTTTTCGCCGCCGTTAGAGGAATCTTCGCCGCCGTATACGTCGATATTCTTATCGTCGGTGGTATCGACCTTAATGCGCGCCTTGCTGTACTGAGGCAGAGTCTTCTTTTTCTTCCTTATTACAAGCAGAGGAATAAGAACTGCCGCAGCGATAATTATAAGACCGCCTACGCAAACGCCGATTATGAAGCCAGCCTTTTCGCCGGTGGAAAGACCTTCGAACCAGGTGAGCTCCTCTTCGGGTTCAGCCTGAAGGTAATCCGTGCGGAGGTCGCTTACATAGTTTTCTTCATCCTCTTCGGACATGAAGCCTACCATATTGTAGTAGTAATCGCGCGAGGTTGCGTAAACCTTTTCGCCGTTTACAGTCTTTTCATATCCGGCAGCAGCGCCGAAGTCTTCGTAATCGCCGGTAGCCGCAATGAAATCGAGGTAAAGCTGTGCCGATTCTTCGGAGTAAAGGTACTCTTCATCCTCGCCTGCTTCTACCCACTGATTGATGAGGTCGGCAAGGTAATCCTTGTCGCGGGTGTAGAATGCATAGCGGAGCGCGTTGGGAAGATTTTCAAACTCTTCCGCGTCGATATCGGCAATTACGCTGTCCTCATCGCCTATAACGCTGTCGTAAAGTTCGTTTATCACTTTGAGGTCGGCGTTAGACATCGTAACGTTTTCAGCGCCCGAAGCGTTTGCATCGCGAAGGTCGAATACCATTACATATTCGTAATCGACCATATCGGTAGTTTCGGAAGCGAAGAACAGGTGTCCCGCGATTATTTCGGGCATGTACCAGCTGGAAGCTACTTCGATATCGAGTATCTGCGTCTTATCGTAATTGGACGTAGATTCGTCTGCAGGGAACTCGGTGTACTGCTCTTCGCTGCCGCCGAGCGCCATGCGGTATACGGTGTAGCCGCTGCCTTCGCCCGTTACGCCGTAGTAGATGAAGTTATATTCTTCGCCGTCAACCTCTTCCTTGGAAGTGGTGAGCACGGTTACTTCCGCAGACGTTGTGGTCATAGGGAAGGTGTTGGTTAAGCCGCCGTAGGTTATGCTGCTCTTATCCTTGTCGAAATCGGCGCTCATGAGGGCATAGCCGCTGCCGGCGCTTTCAGAATACATAACTTTTACGGGAACGCCATCGTCGTCGGCAATGAACGTATAGCCGCTGATAGATGACGCATTCAGAAGAAGCATTCTGGAATTATAATCGTCGGTAGCCGTAGGGTTGCCGGTTACGGGGTTCCAGTTTTCTGCGCCCGCCTCTTCATCGTTGGTGTAAAGAAGGATGGGCGTGCTGTCGCCTGAATAGGAACGCGTATAATAAAGCGTGCCGTTTTCATATGATATTATCGTATAGGTGTAACCTGCGAGGGTGTTGGCATCGTCGGAAGAAGGATCTTCGTCCGTTTCAGCGCTGTAACCGTAGTTGAACTGCGTCATGCCGCTGAGCGAGCCCCTGCCGTCGAATACGAATTCGCCGTTGTTTATATAAAGGGGATCTTCCTCCGCGTCAAAATCTTCAACGTAAGAGAAGTCGTACCTGTCGGCATCGTTTTCAGCGTCTGCGCGCACGCGGTAAACCTGGTTATAGTCCGCCTCTACCTCGTTGCTTGTGCCGAGATTGTAGCTTACCGACATCGTGTAGTAAATGTACGGATTGGTGAGGTCCTTATCGTCGAAGAAATAGCCCGATACGTTGTATGCGAGCACGGTATCTTCGCCCGTTTCAAGGTTTACGGAATGAATGTTGTCGTGCGCTTCGGTACCGTAGAGCGTTTCGTTTACCACATACATAAGGTAAACCGTACCGTCAACCTCTACAAAGCGGTATTCGATGCTGGTGTTTTCCGACTGGAAATAGAAGTCGGTCATTGTTTCGGTGCCGTCGAGCTTGGTCCTTTTGAACTCAAGACGGGAATTGAGCGTTTCGCCGCCCGAATCCCTTGCAGCCGAAGGCGTGCTGTAATACACGTAATCGCCGTAGATGAATATACCGCCGTCGTAACTGCCGGAGTACATTATCAGGGGAACTACGGTATCTGCGTTGGAATAGTTGCCCGCCGCAAGGTCGGTTTTGGATATGCGGAGAAGAGCGCCCTTTTCAACGTCGCCGTAGCTGTTTACAGCGGTGTTGCTTTCAATACCGTTGATGAAGTACACATAGTTGCCCTTTTCAACAGCGAAACCGCCGTTGGATACAACGTTGCCGCTGAAATCGCCGTCAAGCTTATCAGCTTTGTAATATCCGCCGCTGCATGCAACGGAAACTGTAAGGCCGCAGGCAAGAACAGCCGCGGCGGCGCACACGAGCGCCTTTTTAACCTTTTTACGCATTTTTTACCCCAATACTAGTTGGTAGATATAAGATTAAGCCGTTTTAATAAAATATCAAAAAGCAGTTTTTATTATATACCAAAACAAAGCTTTAAGCAATTAAAAACAAGTTATATTTAATGAAATTTTAGTAAAAGGAGAACAAAACCACGGATAAATTTGCACTGTTTGAACTTTTGAAGGCGCTGGGCGGCGCGGCGGGCCAGAACCGAAGCGAC
>CAJLLH010000171.1 GCA_905207385.1 uncultured Eubacteriales bacterium | reverse complement strand
TAACTGCCGTTGCGGAAAGAATGAGCGTTTTAAGCCTGAATACGGTCGTCCTGAACAACTTTTCTCCTATAATACCTGCGCGGCGGGGGCGTTTTTTAAACAGTTTTGTTTTTTATGCGCGCTTTACGGCGAAAACCAAAAATCTGACAAACGCGGCGGTCCGCTCTTTTGCGGTAAATTTTCAATTATTTGCGGTTACTTTAATTTATTTAGGTCAAGCCGAACTTATTACCGTATAAAAATAAAAATCTCCCCGACCGCAAAATTTTGCAGCCGGGGGGATTTTTAAGATATCTGTGGGTGATTTTTAAAATCAGAAGTCTAAATTTATTCCGACAAGATTTTTTTAAGAATTGCGTCGGCGCGCCTTATATCCGCCTTGCCGCCGCTGGCGCGCTTTATATAGCCGTAAAAACTGCCTATGGCTTTCTGCTTGCCGCCGCGAAAATCCTCCGCCGCCGCGGGGTTAGCCTCAACCGCCTTGCGGCACAGCGACTCAAGCTCTTCGTCGGAAACGCCCGCAAGGTCGCTTTCGGTTATATAATCGTCCACGCCCTTGCCCTCTTTAAGCATTTTTGAAAGAGTCATCTGCGCGAGGGTTACGTTTATTTTGCCCTCGTCGGCGTATTTTACGAGTTTTGCCATATCTTCGGCAGTTACGCAGATATCGAACGCCTCTTTCTGCTCCTCTGTGGCGAGCGCGGCATATATTATTCCCGTGATAAGGTTGCACGTATTCTTTGCGCCCGCGCCGAAAGAAAGGCACTTTTCAAAGAAATCGCACACCGCTTTATATTTATACAACAGCCCCGCGTTGTGCGCGCTCAGACCCAAATCATTTGTGTAGCGTCTGAACTTTTCAAGCGGTAATTCGGGCATATGTGCGGCTATTTCGTCTATATCCGACTGCGGAATTATAATGTCGGGCAAGTCGGGTTCGGGGAAATAACGGTAATCCTGAGCGTCCTCTTTGGTGCGCATTACGTACGTTTCGCCCGTGTTTTCGTCGTAGCGCAACGTAGCCTGCTCAACCTCTCCGCCGCCGTCAAGAATTTCCGCCTGACGGCGCGCTTCATAAGCCATAGCCTTTTCTATAAAGCTTACCGAGTTCATATTTTTTATTTCTGTACGCGTGCCGAGCTTGTCGCTGCCTTCGGGCGTGAGCGATATGTTTACGTCGCAACGCATAGAACCTTCCTGCATTTTGCAGTCCGAAACGCCTATATAGCGCATTATAAGCTGAAGTTTTTCAACGTATTCGCGAGCCTCTTCGGGCGAAGATATGTCGGGTTCGGAAACTATTTCTATAAGCGGTACGCCGCCGCGGTTGTAATCGATATAGGTATACCCGCGCTCGTGCACAAGTTTGCCCGCGTCTTCTTCTATATGAATGCGCGTAAGGCGTATTTTTTTGCCGCTGTCAAGTTCAACATAGCCGTGCTCGCACAGCGGTTTATCGAACTGGGATATCTGGTATGCCTTGGGAAGGTCGGGATAGCAGTAATTTTTGCGGTCGAGGTGGGTAAGCGTATTTATTTTGCAATGCGTTGCAAGACCTGCGCGTATGGCGAACTCCACAACCCTTTTATTGAGCACGGGGAGAGCGCCGGGCTGACCTGTACATACGGGGCAGCAATGGGTGTTGGGCTGCGCGCCGAATTTTGTGGAGCAGCCGCAGAAAATTTTAGTCGCGGTTGCAAGCTCTACATGCGTTTCAAAGCCTGATACTATGCGGTATTTCATAACTGCACCTCTTTGCATAACGGCACATTTACGCACGCTTCGCGTTCAAAGAATCGTGCGCAGGAAAGCACAAGTCCGTCGCAGAATTTGTTACCTATAATCTGCAAGCCTATGGGAAGTCCGCTTTTTGATACAGCGCACGGAATAGAAATTGCGGGAAGTCCCGCTATATTTACGGGTACGGTGCAAGCGTCGGCGAGGTATGCCTGAACAGAACTTGCACTGACCCCGCCGAGAGGGAACGCCACGGTGGGCGACGTCGGGGTTAAAAGCACGTCGCATTCTTTGAATATTTCTTCAAACTCTGCCGTTATGCGGCTGCGCAGAATGCAGGCTTTTTTATAATAGGCATCGTAATATCCGCTTGATAACACATAAGTGCCCAAAAGAATTCGCCTTTTAACTTCTTTGCCGAAGCCTTGAGTGCGAGTCTTTATAACCATATCGTCAAGGTCGGCGTAATCTTTGGCGCGGAAGCCGTAGCGTATGCCGTCGTATCTGCCAAGGTTGGAAGAAGCTTCGGCGCAGCTTAAAATATAGTAAGCGGAAAGCGCGACTTTGATAGCGGGAATTTTTACCCTTTTAATTGTTGCGCCAGCGCGTTCGTAAAGGCATATTGCCGCATCAATTGCTTTTTTTACCTCTTCTTCCACCCCTTCGGAAAAGAACTCTTCGGGCACGCCTATCTTAAGGTCGGAAACGCTTAAAGACAGGTTTGTTGCACCCTTTTCGGTGGCGCAGGAGGTGCTGTCGCGACTGTCAGCGCCGCGTATGGCGTCATAAATAATTGCGGCATCTTCAACGCTGTCCGCAAGCGGACCTATCTGGTCGAGCGAAGAGCCGTAAGCAATAAGCCCATAGCGCGAAACTGTGCCGTAAGTGGGTTTGAAGCCTACCGCGCCGCAGAAAGCCGCAGGCTGGCGCACCGAGCCGCCAGTATCCGAGCCTAAGGAATATGCTGCGATATCCGCTTTTACTGCCGCCGCAGAGCCGCCCGAAGAACCGCCCGTTACCCTTTTTATATCTACGGGGTTTTTAGGCGCGCCGTAAAAGGAAGTTTCGGAAGACGAGCCCATGGCAAACTCGTCCATATTGGTCTTGCCGAGGAGTACTGCGCCCTGAGCTTTGAGTTTGCTCCATACCGTCGCGTCGTAATACGGTCTGAAACCTTCGAGCATATGCGAGCAGCACGTAGTGGGCAGTCCGTCTGTGCAGATATTATCTTTCAGGGCGAACGGTATACCCGTAAGCGCGCCCGCGCGGCCGCTTTTTATAAGTTTATCGGCGAACTCTGCGCCGCGCTCCGCCTCTTCAAACGTATTGCAAACGTATGCGTTGAGCACGGGATTTACGCGTTCGATGCGGGATATATAGCGGCGAGTGAGTTCTGCGGAAGTTATTTCGCCCTTTGAAAGCATAGTTGAATACGTTTTGATTCTGCCGCTCATTTAACCACCCTCTTTACGGCAAAATAGCCGCGTTCGCCGTGAACGTTGGAAAGAATTTTTTCGTTGGGAAGACTTTCTTCAACCTCGTCGCCGCGGAGTTTTGTCCAGTTCTTCCCGCGGGAGCCGACCTCGCGTATGCTTGAGGCGTCGCCCTCTATTTCGGAATTTATTCCGTCGCAGAATTTTACCATTTCGTCAAAACCAGAAACATATTCTAAGAGCTCTTCTTCGGAAAATTCAAGTTTTGAAAGTCTGGCTAAATTTTTTAATTCTTTTGCGGTAATTGCCATATATGTGCCCCTCAATTTACCAAAAAACTTTTTAAAACCAAAGTTTTATGCGCATTTTTATATACATTTTATAAAATTGCGCGGCGTTTGTAAAGCTTTATTTTTAATGCGGCGGTGCGGTCTGCG
>CAJLLH010000170.1 GCA_905207385.1 uncultured Eubacteriales bacterium | reverse complement strand
CCCAACGCCGCCTGACCCCCCAACGCCGCCAGCACCCCCAACGCCGTCTGAACCCCCTAAGCCGCTTTCGCCGCCCAATGCTTTGCTCAGACGCGCTTTTTATAGCTTTGACGAGCAATCAGCGTTCAGTTTTTTAAAGCAGAGCCACAATACTGCCAATGCGGATAAACCTTATTAATATAAAATACCGCATAAATCCCCTTAAAATTATAGGATTTTTTGTATACCTGCATTGGCAATGTTAGCAGAAATTTACACAAAAAAAGGGGCTTTACGGCGCAAAATTTATTGCTTTCCCCTTTACTTTGAGTTTTTCGTATGTTATAATTATTTCACTGAAAGCGTATTAATTCTCATGGAGGTGCTTTATGGCTCACGTTGTTTCCGATGAATGCGTAATGTGCGGTGCTTGCGCTGCCGTTTGCCCCGTTTCTGCAATTTCCGAAGGCGATACCAAATACGTTGTTGATCCCGACGTTTGCATCGACTGCGGCGCTTGCGAAGACGGTTGCCCTACCGGCGCGATCAAATCCGCCGAATAATTGGTACAAAAAGTAAGGCGGAACGCTTTGTTCCGCCTTCTTTTTTTGGCTTATTTATTTTGCATTGCGCGAAAAGTTTGTATGCGGCGCACAACTCTGCGCGGAAAGCTTGTATACGGTGCTTACTCTGCCGTCAAACCTGTATGCGGCGCATAAACAGCCGCGTCGGCTTTTGAGTGTTAAATTTTTTGCGCGGCGCGCCTTTTTATTATGAATGCTGAACTTAAAAACGGCGAAGTGCTTGAAGAGCTCTTCGACGATAAAAAAATAATACAAAACGTAAATTTATACCGCTTCACGTCGGACAGCGTGCTTCTTTCAAAGTTTGTAAAGGGCAAAAAGAACGACGTCGTGGCGGACTTCTGTGCGGGCAGCGGCATAGTAGGTCTGCATTTTTTGTGCCTCAATCCCCACATAAAGGGAGTGGAACTTTTCGAAATGCAGCCCGCCCTTTCAGATATGAGCGCGCGCACCATTCTTTACGACGGGTTTGAAAAAGCGCGCGCCGTCTGCGCGCGCGTTCAGGATATAGGCAGGGAGTACGACGGAAAATTTTCGCTCGTTTTGTGCAATCCCCCGTACGAGCGCGGCGGCTTTGAAAATATCACTTACGAAAAAGCCATCTGCCGCAAGGAAATAACGATTACCCTCGCAGAAATTTTAGACGTAGCCGCCCGCACATTGAAATTTGGCGGCAGAATAGCCATAATCAACCGCGCGGACAGGCTTGCGGAGCTCATCTACGGGCTCAAGTCGCGCGCGTTAGAGCCCAAGCGGCTTCAGTTCGTATGCGGCAACGCGGGCGCAAAGCCCTACCTTGTTATGGTGGAAGCCTGCAAGGGCGGCAAAGAGGGCATAGACATGCTTCCCTCCGCCGTAAACTGAAATTAATAAAAGGCGCGGCACTATGCCGCAATTATCGCTATTCAGTCTGAAAGGCGCGGCACTATGCCGCAACTATTCAAATTAAACGCCGCGGCGGAGTGCCGCAGCAAGTCAATAAATCATTTAATGTGGCAATATGCCGCAACTATTGCAGTTTGAAGGAGGCTTTTTTTGGTCTACTTTGTGGCAACGCCCATCGGCAACCTTAAAGATATATCTTTGCGCGCTCTGGAAGTTCTGCGCGCGGCGGACGTAATTTTTTGCGAAGATACGCGCCATTCCTTAAAGCTTTTAAACGCGTACGAAATTAAAAAACCGCTAGTCGCCTGCCATAAGTTCAACGAACGTTCCGCCGCGGAAAAAATAATTTCCGCCGCTGAGGAGGGTAAGGAGGTTGCGGTAATTTCCGACGCCGGCATGCCCGTCATATCCGACCCCGGCGGTCAGGTCTGCGAAGAACTTAAAAAGGCGGGCGTAAGTTACAGCGTCGTGCCTGGCGCAAACGCCGCGCTTTCCGCGCTGATACTCTCCGCAATGCCCTCGCAAAGGTTTGCATTTATCGGCTTTCTGCCCGATAAGCAGGGCGAAAGGCGTCGACTGCTCGAAAAATACCGCGAGCTCGATTTAACGCTCATTTTCCACGCCGCCCCTCAGGACGTGGACAGATATGTAGCCGATATGTTCGCCGTGTTCGGCGACCGACCCGCCTGTGCCGTGCGCGAAATAACAAAACTGCACGAAGAGTCGCTGCATTTTACCCTTTCGCAAGGTCTGGAAGGCGAAAAGAGGGGGGAATATGTGCTGATTATCGGCGGTGCGGAGGAAAAAAAGAACGACCTTTGCGACCTTTCGGAAACGGAGCACATACGCTATTACATGGAGCAGGGGCTGGATAAAAAGGAAGCCGTAAAGCGCGCCGCAAAGGACAGGGGCGTTACCAAAAGCGAGCTTTATAAATTCAGCCTCGATTTATAAAACATTTCAGATAATTTTTTAAATGCGGCATATGTGCGCGGCAATCGCACGGACCGCAAATTTATGATATACGGATAAAACGATGAAAAACAACGAAGAAAAAAAGATGACTGTCTACGAATATGAAGAGCGCTACGTAAAAAATCGCAACACGCGTACGGCGCGCCTTCTTATAGCGGTTATTGCGGGTGTAATAGGCGTGTTTCTCGCCTGGTGCCTTCTTTCAATAACCCTGCAGGTATGGGGCATAAACAAATACGCGGGTTACGCCGCCGCGGGCATAAGCGTAATTTTATTCATACTGCTGTTTGTAGTTCCGCTCGTTAAAATATGCCGCATGAACTATTTTCAGACAAACATTCCCGCATCTCACGCCGCCGCGGCAAAGCGCCACAACAGGCGCGTTCGCAGGGATATAGCCGAAAGAATGGTAGATTTTGGCACGCGCGTGGACTGCGCCGGCTGGTACGACGACGCTATATTGGCTGAACTTTCGGGCTATATCGCCGAAAACGACGACGAGGGCATAAAGCGCGCGCTGACCGCGCTGTATTCGGGCAAAGTAAAAAAGACGGCAAAGGACTACATATTCCGCTACGCGCTTAAGTCGGCGGCTTATTCCGCGCTTTCGCAAAGTTCGCGCACCGACGCCGCGCTCGTGGCTGTGGTTAACCTTCAGCTTATTAAGGACATAGTGTTTTTATACGGCTTCCGCCCGTCCGAACCTCAGCTTGTTAAAATCTTTGCCGCCGTCGTGCGCAACTCGCTCGTGTCTTACGGGCTCGGCTCGCTTAAAATCGGCAACGGCATAGTCAAAACAATGGGCGATGCGGCAAAGGGCATACCCTTCCTCGGTTCGGCAATCTCCGCGCTCGTTGACAGCTCCGTTCAGGGGCTCACAAACGGAACGCTTACCGCGGTAATCGGCTTCCAGACTATACGTTATCTGAATAAAGAGTACAAATTGCAGAACATTCTGGACGGCGTGGAAGTGGCGGAAAGCGAAGAAGAGCTTGAAGAGGCGTGCAGGGACATCGAAACCGAGCTCAGAAAAAAGCCCAAGGCGCGCACTGCGTGAAATTACTCGGGCGCAAGGTCGGGCAAATAACAACAAATTAAAACATTTAATTATGTCTTAAAATTAATGCGCCGCGCAGACGCGTACGCATTAAAGTTTAAAGGCATGAATAAAGCCGCGGCGGCGCAGAATT
>CAJLLH010000169.1 GCA_905207385.1 uncultured Eubacteriales bacterium | reverse complement strand
TTGCTTTAGCGAGAAGCATATTTTTTAATGCGCCCGCAAGCCGCTGTTTTAACTTTGCATGAATTCGATTATTATACTGTTCTGCACAAAAAGGTACTCGTCTTTTATGCGCACGCTGTCGCCGTCTATTTCCAGATAGCGCGACGTTTTTTCAAGCGCAGCCTTGTTCTCTTTAAAGAAGTCTGTGCCGAAAAGCTTTTTATACTTAAAGGCGTCCAACCCCTCCGCCGTGCGCAGAGCAAGCATTATAAATTCAAACTTCTGCCCCTCTTCATCGACTTCCTCGGACGTTATTACGGGAAGATGTTCGATAAATATGCATTTAAAATATTCGTCGAGGTCGAAAGTGTTTGTAAAGCGCACGTTTTTTATGCAGGACGAAGCCGAAACGCCGAAGCCTATATATTCGCCTCTGCGCCAGTAATTGAGGTTGTGCCTGCTCTCTTTGCCGCGTTTGCAGAAGTTGGAAACTTCGTAACGGATAAAGCCGAGTTCCTTAAGCCTGTTATAGCCCGCCACATATAGCGCGGCTACCTCGTCAGAGTCGGGCAGTTCGCCGTTGAGATAATCGGTGTATATAGGCGTGCCGTCTTCGGGGGTAAGCGCATACATTGAAATGTGGCTGGCGCCCGCCTCCGCGGCGTAATTTATTGTGTACACCACGTCCTCCGCCGTCTGACCTTTAAGACCAATAAGAACGTCGGCGTTGAAATTTTCGCCTTTGAGAAGAGCGGCGCAGTCTTTGAAGTCCTGCGCGGTGTGTATTCTGCCTATATCTTTAAGCTGACTGTCGATTGCGGACTGAAGACCTACGGAAAATCTGTTTATGCCGACCTTTTTATAGAATGATATTTTATCCGCAGTTACTGTGCCCGGGTTTAATTCTATAGTTATTTCGGCATTCTTCGCAAGATTGAAATTTTTGCGCGCCGAAGCGACGAGCATGCCTATGTAGCTTTCGTCTATGACCGACGGCGTTCCGCCGCCTATATACAAAGTATCGAAGGAATAATCCTTTAATTCCTTTCTGCGGAAACTCATTTCGCGGTACACGCACGCCATGTAACTTTCGGCATAGCACAATTTATCGGGAAAAGAAGTAAAATCGCAATAAGAGCATTTGCTTTTGCAGAAAGGTATGTGAACGTAAATTCCTGCCATTATATCTCCCAACGGTATTTTTTTAAGTCTACTTTATAATCGGGCGAAACTTCAACGCCCTCTTCCTCGAGCATTGCTTTCTGCACATCCTTGCCGCCGAACGCAAAGCCTGTACACACCGAACCGTTTGAAAAAACCACTCTGTGGCACGGATTTACGACGGGTGCGGGGTTATTGTGAAGCGCCCAGCCGACCTGACGCGCCATTCTGGGATTGCCGCAAAGGCGGGCTATATCGCCGTAAGTTGAAACCTTGCCTCTTGGTATGCGGCGTATCGTTTCGTAGACTTTATCAAAAAATCCCTGCATTTTTAACCTGTTATAAGTCGGCGTACGAAAGGTCGCCGCACTTTATTTTATAGCTTTAAGGCGGCGCCAGACAGACGCCGCATTTTATCAGTCTTTGTTAGTCTTCAAAATCTGCATGAACACTTCGGAGGGTACTTCCACGCTGCCTATTGTGCGCATGCGCTTTTTGCCCTCTTTCTGCTTTTCAAGAAGTTTCTTTTTGCGCGTTATGTCGCCGCCGTAACACTTGGCAAGCACGTCCTTGCGCATGGCTTTAACCGTTTCGCGCGCGATGATTTTGCCGCCGATTGCCGCCT
Organism: uncultured Eubacteriales bacterium; assembly: GCA_905207385.1. Taxonomy (GTDB): domain Bacteria; phylum Bacillota; class Clostridia; order Christensenellales; family Borkfalkiaceae; genus Coproplasma. Next base: position 1,850 of record CAJLLH010000169.1, on the reverse strand, counting down.
GAACGGGAATTTCAAACAGCTGACGCGGAATTGCGTCTTTAAGGTTTTCGCAAAGCGTTCTGCCGCGGGCATAAGCCGAATCTTCGTGCACTATCATTGAAAGCGCGTCGCACGGGTCGCCGTTTAAAAGTATATCCAGCTTTACAAGCTTGCTGGCACGGTAACCTATAAGCTCGTAATCGAAGCTTGCATATCCGCGCGTGCGCGACTTAACGGAATCGAAAAATTCGAATATGATTTCGTTGAGCGGCATTTCGTAAATAAGCTGTACGCGGTTGGCGTCGAGATAGGTCATTTCCTTGAATACCCCGCGTTTGTCGCGGCACAAGTCCATAATCGCGCCGAGGTAGTCGGGCGGAGAATAAATATCCACCTTTACTATCGGCTCTTCCATATGCTCTATTTCTGCCTGAGGAGGAAGGTGCGAAGGATTGTCTATATACAGTTCCGAACCGTCGGTTTTTACCACTTTGTAGCTTACGGAAGGCGCGGTTGTTATTATATCGAGGTTGAACTCCCTTTCTATGCGCTCCTGAATTATTTCCATGTGCAGAAGTCCGAGGAAGCCGCACCTGAAGCCGAAGCCGAGCGCAACGGAATTGTCGGGCTCGAATACAAGGGAAGCATCGTTGAGCTGAAGCTTTATAAGCGCGTCCTTCAAATCGCCGAATTTGCTGCCGTCGAGGGGATATATGCCGCAGAATACTACGGGCTGAACTTTTTTATAGCCGGGTAGCGGCTCTTCCGCGCGGTTTTCGGCATTGATAACGGTATCGCCGACAGCTACGTCCTGTATGCTCTTTATCGAAGCGGCAATGTATCCTACTTCGCCCGCAAAAAGACCGTTCTTTTCGTACAATCCGGGCGCAAAAACGCCGACTTCGGTTACTTCGTAAATCTTGTCGGAGCGGAAAGTTTTTATTTTATCGCCCTTTTTAACCGTTCCGTCTTTTACGCGGACAAAAAGTATTACGCCCTTATAATTATCGTAATAGCTGTCGAAAATGAGCGCTTTGAGCGGGGCTTCCAGATCGCCGTCGGGCGAAGGGAAATATTTTACTATGTCTTCAAGTATTTCCTTTATGTTAAGCCCTTCCTTTGCGGAAACGAGGGGCGCATAGGATGCGTCGAGCCCTATTACTTCCTCAATCTCCTTCTTCGCCTCTTCGGGGCGCGCGGAAGGCAGGTCAATCTTGTTTATGACTGGTAAAATTTCAAGGTCGTTTTCAAGCGCAAGGTAAACGTTTGCAAGCGTCTGCGCCTCTATGCCCTGCGACGCATCCACAACGAGTATAGCGCCTTCGCACGCGGCGAGCGAGCGCGAAACTTCGTACGTGAAGTCTACGTGACCCGGGGTATCTATGAGGTTGAAAATATATTCGTTGCCGTCGTCTGCCGAATAGAACATGCGCACGGGAGTGAGCTTTATGGTTATGCCGCGCTCGCGTTCTATATCCATAGAGTCGAGGAGCTGGTCTTCCATGTCGCGTTCGGAAACCTGACCCGTAAGTTCCATAATTCTGTCGGCAAGGGTGCTTTTGCCGTGGTCAATATGCGCTATTATGCAAAAATTGCGGATGAATTTATTTGGCTTTTTCATGTATTCTTTTTATCGCCCGATTTAAGTAGTTTACATCAATTATATAAAAAACGGCGCTGTTTAGCAAGAAAAAATACCGCGGCAGAGCGCAGCGATTTGATTTTTTTATAATAAAAGCGCGCTTTGGTTGCGGCTTAAATATGCGGACTGCCGACACAATGCTTTAAAGCGGCAAATTCAGACGCGTGCGGCGATGCAGAATAACTGAAAGTTGTTTGATTAAAAACTGCGCGCGGCTTTAATAAAGCCG
>CAJLLH010000168.1 GCA_905207385.1 uncultured Eubacteriales bacterium | reverse complement strand
TTATATAATGAGTGTGTGAGTATGAGCATTTTTAACTGCGCGCCGTAAGGGCAATGATTATCGCTTATGGCTTATCCGCTTTAAGCGTTTGACGCAATGTGTTTTACCCTTGCAGGGCATTTTATTTCGGCAATTATGTGCGGGTAAACAAGCTGAAGCGCGGCACGGGTTCGGCTTCTTCGGCAAGCTTGCGCGCGCTGTATTCGCTTATTTCGTCTGCGAACATCTGCTCCGCGAGAGCAAGCGAGTTTTTAAGACTGAACTTTTTTGCAAACACGGCATATCTTCCGCTCATTGAGGCGCGCTCGGCGGGGTGTTCGTACCAGTAATCAATTTTCTGTGCAAGCTCTTTGTCATCGTTGTCCGCAAAAAGCGACTTTTCGTTAAGCGCAAACTGCTTTGTTGCTGAAAGTCCGCTTTCGGCTATGACAGGCACAAGTCCGCACGCAATCGCCTCTATCGCGGCAATGGCTTCTATTTCTACCGTGGCGGAGTGTACATATAAATCGCTCGACTGCAACTTTTTTATAAGCTTTTCTTTGGGCAGGAAATCGAACGATACGTCTACGCCAAGTTTTTCTGCAAGTTTTTCCAGCTTGCCTTTAAGCGGACCGTTGCCTAAAAGGGTAAGGTGTATGTCGTCTTTGTGTGCCGAGCGCGCTATTGCGCGTATAATCACCTGTTGATTTTTTTCGGGCGCAAGCCTGCCCGTCATAACTATTTCAAACTTTTCGTTTACTGTTTTATGTTCGGGCGGAACAAAAGCGGGGTCATAGCCGTTGGAAATTACGTACAACTCTCCCTTGTAACCATGGTCGGCAAGCTGCTGGGCAATAAATGAGGTAGGACAGTGAATTCTGTCGAACTGTGAATAAAATGTATTTTTAAGGTAAGCGTATATAAGCGTATTGAACGGTTTGCACCAGCCCAGTTTTGCGTTGTACGATATGTTTTCCGGCTGAACGTGGAAAGCCGCGGTGGTAGGTATACCCATTTCGTCGGCAAGCTTTTTGCACTTTTTTTCAAGCTTGAAGGGGAATATAAAGTGAACTATATCCACGCCTTCGAAAGCTTTTCTTATTTTTTCTTCATCAAATTTGCCGAACTTAATCTGGTTTTTTGCCGAAACTTCGGTAAGCACGGGCACATAGCGTTCTTTAACCGCGCAATCGTTTTCGCCGTCTGCGCCTACGGCAATAAGGCGCACTTCGTGTCCGCGCGCTTTAAGTCCGTCGGCAAAGCGCCGCGCCGTCATCACCGAGCCGTTGGTAAGGCTGTCTATCAGGTCGATTACAATTGCTATCGTCATAAAATTTCTCCCGGAATGCCTGCGGCTAAGTAAGCCGCCGCTATACGTGTTTTATTTATAAAAGAATAAAGCACAGCTGTTTGTATTATTTTAAAGTTTTGTTAATATTATGGCAGTATTATGTAAATATTCTGTAAATAAGCAGCTTTTGCGCGCAGTCTTTACAGACATTTGTATTTACTTTATGGCTTAATTTTATGCGCGGAATATAAATCTTTTATAACCGCAATATAAACTTAACATCAACTTTTTATGTCTTTGCTTAATTTTTGCGCCGTATGTTGCTTTTTTGCCGCCGTTCTGTTACAATTGTTTATATAATAACGCGCGCTGCCGCGCGCGGGTTTACGGAATTGAATATGGCGAACATACTTGTTGTTGAAGACGACGAAAATATGCGCATACTTTTGAATGCGCGGCTTAAAAACAAATATAACGTTACCCTTGCCAAAGACGGCAAGGAAGCTTTGGAGCTTTTTGAAAACGGCAACATCAACCTTATAATAACCGACATAATGATGCCCGTAATGGACGGCTACACCTTGGTGGAAATTCTGCGCGGCAGGGGCGAAACCGTTCCCGTTATCATGCTCACCGCAAAGGACGGCATGTCTGATAAATGCCGCGGTTTTTCTGCGGGCACGGACGATTACATGACAAAGTCTGTGAACTTTGAAGAGCTGACCTGGCGCATTGACGCCCTTCTTCGCCGCAGCAAAATTGCCAACGAGGGCAAAATAACCATAGGCGACGTGGTCGTGGATAAAGAAACTTACTCCGTAACCCGCGGCGACGAGGTGGTGGAACTACCCTCCAAGGAATTTCAGCTTCTTTTTCTGCTTTTATCCTATCCCAATAAAATTCTTACCAAAGAAAATATTCTGGATTCGGTGTGGGGCTATTCCTCCGAAAGCGACGAAAATACCGTGCGCACCCACATAAACAGGTTGCGCAACAAGTTTGAGGGCTATCCCGAATTTGAAATAGTTACGATGCGCGGCATAGGGTATAAGGCGGTGATTAAAAAATGAGCTTGTGGCAAAAGCTGAAAAATTTTTTTACGTTCGGTAAGAGCAGCGCAAAGAAAAAGCATTCGGGCGAAAAATCAAGGTGCGGCGATATAGGCCACGCAGTGGTTATGTTCCTGCTTATTTTTGTGGCTTTAGTAATGGTTTCGGAAACGACGCTTGCCGTTTTAAATCTTTTTTTCTGGGATAACAAAAATGCGGGCGCGTTTGTAATACCTATTGCCATAATGCCGTCGCTTGCGGTGCTTTTAACCATAATTATTATTTACGTAAACAGCGAAAATAATAAAATGACGGTAAAATTTGCCGAAGCGTTTGATAAAGTTTCGCACGGCGAATTCGGTTATCATTTGGAAGTGCCTAAAAGCGGTCAGTTCAAAACACTGTTCGAAAACTTCAATAAAATGAGCATGGAGCTTAAAAGCATTCAGACGCTTAAAGACGAGTTCATTCACGATTTTTCGCACGAGTTCAAAACGCCTATCGCTTCAATCAACGGCTTTGCAAACCTTCTTCTGGACGGCGGACTCACAGAGGAGGAGCGCACGCAGTACCTTAAAATAATTGCGCACGAGTCTGCAAGGCTTGCCGCTCTTTCAGAAAATACTTTGATGCTCAGCAGACTAGAAAATCAGCAGTTCATAGGCGAAGTAAAGGTTTACAGGCTGGATTTGCAGATAAAGGAGTGCGTGATTCTGCTTGAAAGACAGTGGGCGGAAAAATCTATTGCAATTGATTCCGAATTGCCCCGTACGGAGTTTTCGGGCAACGCTTCGCTTATGCAGCAGGTTTGGCTTAACATACTTTCCAACGCAATAAAATTCACCCCTTCGGGCGGAGAAATAAGCGTCCGCATAACCCATAGCGAAGATATTACGGAGGTTCGCATTTCCGACACCGGCATAGGCATGAGTGCGGAGGTTGCCTCGCATATATTCGATAAGTATTATCAGGGCGATACATCCCATTCCACGGCGGGCAACGGACTCGGGCTTGCAATTGTAAAGCGCATAGTAACGCTGAGCGGCGGAACGGTGGAAGTGGAAAGCACGGAAGGCGAGGGCAGTACGTTTATTGTGCGCTTTCCCGTCTGATTGATTTTAAATCTTTGCGGCTTGAATTAGCTTTTACCAGCAAAGGTTTAGGAATTTATACGGCAATTATTTAATCAAATCTTTTGATTTAACTACAAAAGAGCGGCATATATGCCGCGATTAACACAAAATCACAGGAAATATTTTGTATCTCAAAAGACTTTCCGTGATATAGTCCCATGAGAGAGCGGGACGCGGCGGCGGA
>CAJLLH010000167.1 GCA_905207385.1 uncultured Eubacteriales bacterium | reverse complement strand
CACTTGACGTAGTTCATCGTATCGTAAATGGCAAGACCTGCCGAAACGCTGCCGCCGGGGCTGTTTATATAAAGGGAAATATCTTTGGTGGGGTCTTTAGCCTCGAGATAAATAAGCTGCGCTACTACCGTATTAGCGGTTGCGTCGTCTATTTCGCCGCTTAAAAATACTATCCTGTCTTCAAGAAGGCGGCTGTAAATATCATAGGAACGCTCCCCGCGGGAAGTCTGCTCCACAATATAGGGCACAAGCGCGCCCTTTACGGTCCTTTCCATATTTTCAACTCCTTGTATTGCGCCCTCGCGCAATTTTACGCACCCGCAGGCGCGCAAATCACGCGCCCGCAGACACTGCTTTTTTCCGCGCTGTGCGCGGCATTAATTACTCGGTGTAAAGTTCGTTGTTTGCCTTGAGGAAGTCGAAAAGCTTGGTGATTACTATGTCGCTTTCGATGTACTCCCTCTGCCTGGGATCCATGCTCTTCTTGTAATCTTCGGCGGTCTTGCCTACGGACTTTGCCTGCTCTTCTATCTTGGCTTCAACTTCTTCGGCTTCTGCCTTGATGCCTTCGGTGCGGACAATCTTATCTATAACGAGCGTGGACATAACCCTTTCGGTTGCGCTGCCCTTGAACTGGGAGCGGAACTGTTCCATCGTGGTGCCCATGTACTTGAGGTACTCTTCGAGCTTGATGCCCTGATACATAAGCCTGTAAGAGAAGTCCTGAACCATCTTGTCGACTTCCTGCTCAATCATGGCGTCGGGGATTTCAGCCTTGGCAGTTTCGCAGATGGCTTTTATTATGCTGTTTTCCGTTTCATTGAGGCTCTTGTTAGCGGCCTGACGTTCAAGCCTTTCGCGGCACTTGTTCTTGTATTCTTCAACAGTTTCGCTGCCTGCGTTTGCCTTTACGAATTCATCGGTAAGTTCGGGATACTGCTTTTCCTTGATGCCCTTGAGCTTGATTGCGAATACGGCATCCTTGCCCTTGAGGTCGTCTGCCTGATAATCTTCGGGGAATTTAACGGTGATATCCTTTTCCTCGCCGAGGCTCATGCCTGCAACCTGCTCTTCAAAGCCGGGAATGAATGCGCCGCTGCCAAGCTCGAGGTCGTAGTCCTCAGCCGTGCCGCCGGGGAACTTAACGCCGTCAACGCTTCCGGAGAAGTCAATTTTAACGGTGTCGCCGCTCTTGCAGGGACGGTCGGTAACGTCAACGGTTTCAGCCTTGCTGAGAAGAATCTTCTTGGCTTCCTTTTCAACGTCCTCATCCGTAACATTATATACATAACTTCTGATTTTTAAACCCTTGTATGCGCCTATCTCTACGTCGGGCTTTACGGGAACGGAAGCGACGAGCGTTACGCCCTTGTCTTCGGAAATATCGTCAACGGAGAGCGAAGGATCGCCTACCGCGGTGAAATTAGCCTTTTCCTTTTCAATTATGTCGGGATAAGATTCCGAGAAAAGTATATTGAAAGCTTCGTCAAAGAACACTCCCTTGCCGTAGAAGTTTTCAAGCACGGGCTTGGGAACCTTACCCTTTCTGAAGCCGGGTACGCTGTATTTGCCCCTGGTGCGGGTATAAGCCTTGTTTATTGCGTTATCCCACTCCTCCTTGGAATAAGTGATGGTAACCTTTACCGTACTTTTTTCTGCGGGTGCTGTCTTGTAGTTCATTTTAATCTCTCCGTTTATATTTTGAATTTGATTTTTATCTTAAATTTGTGCGCCTTACTATATAAATGTAGTATATCTTTCTGCGCGCACAAAACATTTTATCACAATAGTTTGTATTTGAAAAGCGTTTTAAACAATTAATGGGCAAATAATTATTTTACTTTTACGGGTGTTTGCTGTATACTTAAGCGCAGGCACATAAGTTTTGCGCCAATCTATAAGGCAGGTGAAAATTATGCCGCAGGACGCTTTCACTTTAAGATACGTAATAAAAGAACTGGATAATAAACTGCGCGGCGGCAAGGTTTCAAGGATAAACCAACCCGAAAAAGATGAGCTTACTCTTTTTATATACACCGCAAACGGCACGGTTAAACTTGAAATATGCGCTCACGCGCAAAATTGCAGATTAAATATAGGCGAACCCGACAAACACAACCAGAAAGCCGCCCTTTCCTTCTGCATGCTTTTAAGAAAACATCTGCAGAACGCCGAAGTGCTTTCGGTAACCCAGCCCGGGTTTGAAAGAATTGCCGCGATTAAGTTTGACTGCACGGGCGACTTCGAGCGCGCCGAGCGCATTCTTTACTGCGAAATCATGGGCAAGTACAGCAACGTAATTTTAACTGAAAACGGGAAAATACTCGGCGCAATGAAGACGACGTCGCTTGAAAGCGGCGCAAGGCGCATTCTGTTTACGGGAGCGCAGTACGAATTACCCGCTCCGCAGGGAAAGGCAGACCCGACAGATTTGAGCGCGCTTGAAGAAGCCATGAACGGAAGCGTTGGCGGGGCTGATTTCATTGCGGATAAAATTACAGGCATAAGCTACGCCACCGCGGCAGACATAGAGGCGGCGTTCGGCGGAACAGCTTCGGCAAAAGACGTATACCGCTACGTAAGCGGAGAATTTTTTTCGCCCTGCGTTACGTATAAAAACGGCGCGCCCAACGATTTCAAGGCTTGCTGTTTTTACGGCGACAAAAAGCCCTACCCTACCTTGCTCGGAGCGCAGAGCGCGTATTATTCTTACGTCTGCGCGAAAAAGGCGTTCGAGGACAAAAAAAGAAAGCTGGATTCAGCGTTGCGCTCGGCAGAAAAGAAGTGCGAAAAGAGGCTGGGAATTATTCTTTCAAGGCTTGAAGAGTGCCGCGACATTGAGGACGTAAAACTTAAAGGCGAGCTGATTACCGCCAACATATATGCCATCGAACGCGGTGCGAAGCAGCTTAAGGCGGTAAATTATTACGACGAAAACATGCCCGAAATTACCATAGCTTTGGACGAGCGGCTTACCCCCGCGCAGAACGCGCAGAAGTACTACAAAAGGTACGCAAAATTAAAGCGCACAGTAGTTGCCCTTTCCTCGCAGAAAGAAGAAACCGAGGAAGAAAAAGCCTATCTTGAAAGCATAAGAAGCTCCATTAACGCCGCCGACGACATTATGGACTTTGAAGAGGCGGAAACGGAACTAATTTCGCTCGGACTTATCAAGGCTGAGAACGCGCCGAAAGGCAAAAAGAAAGAAAGTCCGCGCGCGCCGTTCAGAAGATATATTTATTCGGGCTTTACCATTATCGCGGGCAGAAACAATATGCAGAACGAACGCCTTACTAAAAGTCTGGGCGAAAAAGATATCTGGCTGCATACGCAGAAATACCACTCCTCCCACGTTGCCATCCTTGCAGACGGACGCGAAGTACCGGAAGACGTTATAAAGGTTGCGGCGGAGATATGCGCATACTATTCCGAAGCGCGTTCAGGTGCGAAAGTGCCGGTGGATTACGCCTTGAAAAAATACGTCAAAAAGCCTTCGGGCGCAAAACCGGGATTTGTGATTTACACCAACTACAAAACGGCTTTAGCCGAGCCCGTAAAGCACGAGGAGCTTACCGTTTCGGAAACTGATTTATAAAAAGGTGCGGCAATATGCCGCAACGAACATTATTTTAATGTATATTTTACGGGCGCGCGCAGCTTTAAAAT
>CAJLLH010000166.1 GCA_905207385.1 uncultured Eubacteriales bacterium | reverse complement strand
CGTTACCGCTGCATATACAACCAAGCCTATGATGGCGTTCGCAAGCATGGCGAGATAGGTGTGCGGATACGCATAAGTGTTGTTGGCATAGAAATACTGTATCCATATTGTTAAAATTACCAGCGCAATAAAAATAATTCCGCAAACAAGCGTTAAAACAAGCAGCAATTTATTGCGCCATTTTATTTTGTCCGACTGTGTCTGGCTGTAACTTATAATGCCGCCGTCTGTAAATTTTCTGCGCACTGTTTTATGATATATTGCATATGCGGCTACCGCAAACATTTCCGCAAGCTCTGCGCCGGGGGCTAACCAGTATAAAAACATAAATAAAATTTGTTCGCCCGTTAAAAACAGCAGCGGCAGGCAGTATGCGAATATCGCTATGTCAGTAAATACGGCGGCAGCGGCAAGGCTGAGTATTTTAGCATTGTGCGCTTGAATTTTGGGTAATAATTCTTGAAATTCGCAGTCGTTTTTAGTTATCAGCCCGTTAAGCGCAAAGCAAAATTCGCAGACGATTCCAGAACCCGAAAAAAGCAGCGCAAGTACAAATCCCAGCCACAAAATATCGGTATATCCGCGTTCGTAAGTATAATTAGTGCCCGCATATACGCAAATTACTGCACTGACCAGTGCAAAAAGAGCAAGAATAAAAGGTATAAAAGACAAGTTGCGGAAAAGCAAATATTTTTTATGCGCAAAATTGCTGAACCTGCTTTCCGCGCGTGCGCTTGAAACGGCGGAGTATTTTTCTTCACCGCTGTTTTTAATTTCGCCGCGCAGCAATTCGTCCGACGTAATTTCAAATATTTCGGCTATTGCGGGAATGAGGTATAAATCGGGCAAGCATTCGTCCCGTTCCCAGCGGCTTACCGTTTTGTTGGAAACGTAAAGCATGTCTCCGAGCTCTTTCTGCGTAAGCCCTTTTGCCTGCCTCAACGCCGATAAAAATTTTCCGATAGACTTTTTCTCTTCCATAACAATCCTGTATGCGGCGTTTTTATTTTGCCGCGTTCAAACTTTTTTTATGGTTACATTATAGTTGCTTTGACGTATTTTGTCATTCAAATGATTGTCGCGGAAACTGCGATTTGTTCCCTTAAGCCGCGATTGTGATTATTTTTTGGGAATTTTTAAGCTATTTTTTATGGCGGAAAATAAAAGGTTTTTGAAAAGTGTTAAATTAAGATTTATTTTTTCATTTGCGTGGAATAAAATTACAAAATTAAGTAACGCAATAAAATTTTAAGGCTTTTAAAAAAATGCCGCAACTGTATTGCAAACAATAAGTGTTTGTGCTATAATTTTCACGTAAAAATGTTAATAAAATTTATTTAAGGTGGTTTTTATGAAAAGTCAGAGCGTGGTAACCGATTTAAGGCGAAAAGTTTTTGCCGAAGTTGCCAGAGTGGCGTACAAATCCGAATCAATAGCCAGCGACATCGAGGCTATACCCTACATAATAACGCCCGACGAAGAACCTAAGTACAGAGAGAATATTTACCGCGAGCGTCAGATAGCGGCAGAGCGCGTGCGCCTTGCAATGGGTCTTTCGCTCCGCCCCGCAAACAAGCCCGTTCACATCACCGAAGGACTTGATGCCAGCAACATTTCAGACAAGTATTACGAACCGCCCCTCATGCAGGTAATACCTTCCGCTTGCGACAAGTGCCCCGATAACGAGTACGTGGTAAGCGACCAGTGCCGCAACTGCGTTTCGCACGCGTGCATAAAGGCTTGCCCCAAGGGCGCGGTTTCAATAGTAAACGGTCACGCGTTCATCGACCAGACCAAGTGCATAAAGTGCGGCAGATGCAAAGCGGCGTGCCCTTACGACGCGATAGCGCACCATATCCGTCCCTGCGCTTCGGCGTGCGGCATAAAGTGCATATCTTCCGACGAGTTCGGCAGAGCAAAAATAGATAACGAAAAGTGCGTTGCGTGCGGTCAGTGCATGGCTGCGTGCCCCTTCGGCGCAATTGCAGATAAGTCGCAGATTTTCCAGCTTATCCAGGCCATAAAGAAGGGCGATAAAATTGTTGCCGCCGTTGCTCCCGCAATAATCGGTCAGTTCGGCCCTAAAGTTACCCCCGGCAAAACCAAGACCGCTCTTTTAAAGCTCGGCTTCAAAGATATTTACGAAGTGGCTTACGGCGCAGACATGGGCTGCATTACCGAAGCTCATCACTACGTTAAATCTGTTGCTACTGGTAAACTTCCCTTCCTTTTCACCAGCTGCTGCCCCGCGTGGGTAGAACTTACCCGCAGGCAGTTCCCCGACCTCGTTGACGAAATCTCGCAGGAGCTTACCCCTATGGTTGCCACCGCGCGCCACATCAAGGAAAAGGACCCCGAAGCTCGCGTAGTATTCATTGGACCCTGCGCGGCTAAAAAACTTGAAGCTTCGCGCACCTATGTCCGCAGCTATGTGGATTTTGTTATCACGTTTGAAGAGCTTGTGGGTATGTTCGACGCGCTCGATATCAACCTCGAGGAGCTTGAAGAGAGCCCCATAGAGTTCACTGCAACTGGCGCAGGTCGCGGCTACGCGGTAGCGGGCGGTGTTGCCAACGCTATTGAAAAGTGCATAAACGAATACTATCCCGGCACCGATGTAAAAATTCAGCACGCCGAAGGTCTTGCCGATTGCAAAAAGACGCTTATGCTTTGCAAAGCGGGCAAGCTTAACGGATATATGATAGAAGGCATGGGTTGCCCCGGCGGCTGTGTTGCGGGCGTGGGCACTATAATACCCGTAGAACGCGCAAAGGTTACCGTAGAGCAGATGGTTGCAAAGAGCTCCAAGGCTGTGCCCGATAAAGAGCTGGAGGAAGAGGGCGAAAGGCTTACAAGAATGTCCCCTCCCAGACAGCCCGAATAATAACCCTTTTAAAGGTTACTTGCATTAAATTTGCTGCGCCGCGAAAGGCAAAACCTTTCGCGGCGTTTATTTTAGCCTTTTAAGGTTTAAAATAAAAAAAGAATATGTTTTGCCGCCTTGCAAGGCGGTACAAAGGGTTTTTATGTTATATGACAGCATCATAATAGGCACCGGTCCCGCGGGCGTTTCTGCGGCGATAAATTTAAAGGTGCTCGGCAAAAACTTTTTATGGTTCGGCAGCGGTGCCGTTTCAGAAAAAGCCGCCGCGGCTGAGCTCGTTCGCAACTACCCGGGACTTCCCGACATAACGGGCAAACAGCTTGTGTGGACTTTTGAAAATCACGCCAAAAGTCTTGGCATAGAGGCGGAAAACAAGCTTGTTACCGCCATATACGACCTCGGCGGCAGGTTTGCGGTAGCGGCGGGGACTGATACTTACGAAAGCCGTACAATTATTTTATGCACGGGTGTTGCGGCGGCAAAGCCCATAGCGGGTGAAGAAGCCTTTCTGGGTCGCGGCGTAAGTTACTGCGCCACTTGCGACGGATTTTTGTATAAAGGCAAAACAATAGGCGTGCTCTGCTTCGACAAGGCGTTCGAGCACGAGGCCGAGTTCCTTTGCTCGCTTGCGGGCAAGGTGTACCTTATGCCTATGTATAAGGACTGCGCCATAAATTCGCCTGCGGCGGAAATTGTAATGAAGATGCCTAAAGAAATTTCCGGCGGAATGAAGGTTGAAAAACTTGTTTATGCCGACAAAGAGGTTGCGGTGGACGGCATATTTATTCT